>DATNEW010000032.1 GCA_035606695.1 Gemmatimonadaceae bacterium | reverse complement strand
CGGAGCCGAAGCCGAGATCCTTCGGCTCGTCATTCATCTGCGCGAGAAGATCAGGCGATGCCATGGGGCAAATCTACCGCAAGTTGAGAAGAGGCTCGACTAACACGGCGTAGTGTGGCCCAGAGCACTCTAGGCGTTAGGCCTGAGGCGATGGGCTGGAGGGAAACCTCGCGCCTAACGCCGCAGGCCTAACGCCTAGAGTAGTTGTGTGCGTGACTCTCGCTATTGGGCGAAAGCCGCCGACATCACGGAACGATCGTTCCTGCTTGCTGCGCTTTGAGCTGCTGCCAGTACTCGTCCATCTTGATGCGCGGAATGCCGTTCGTCATCCACTCCGGCGCCGGCGTGCCCTTCAGATAGTGGTCGAACCAATCCTTCTGGCGCATCGCGTAGTCCTTCATGTTGACCGGGCGCGCGAGGCCGTGGTTCTCGCCGACGTACTCGAGCAGGATCACGTCCTTCTGGAGCTGGCGAAGTGTGTTGAAGTACGTGATGCCCTGATTGAAGTCCACCGCGCCATCCTTGTCGTTCGCCAGGATGATGAGCGGCGTCTTCACATTCTTCGCATGAAAGTTCGGTGAATTGCGGATGTAGGCGTCGTAGTTGTCAATGTAGTTGCCCTTGAAGCGGCCCTGGCTCGCCTCGAAGATCGCCTGATCGGCGCCGCCCGTGTTCCAGTAGATCGAGCCGTACATGCTCACCATGTCGGTGAGCGGCGCGCCGGCGATCGCGGCCTTGAAGATGTTCGTCTGCGTGACGAGGAAGGCCGTCTGGTAGCCGCCCCACGAGTGCCCCCACAAACCAACGTCCGCCGAGTCGACGATGCCGGTGGCGATCGCGGCTTTGACGGCCGGGACCACGCACCACACGGCCGACATGCCGGGGTCGTTCACCCTGTACACGATGTCGGGATCGAGCACCGCGTAGCCGCGGCTCGTGTAGAGCGAACGATTCGGCGTGCTCGTCTCGTTGAGCGAGACGTAATTGTGCGCCAGGTTCGAGCGCTTCTCGTAGATCGTCACGAGCAGCGGATACTTCTTGCCCGGCTCGTAGTTCGCCGGCAGATACAGCGCGCCCTGCAGCTTGTCACCCTTGGCGCTCGTGTAGTTGATGAGCTTCACGCCGCTCGTCCACGCGAAATCCTTCTGCTGCGGATTGGCGTCGGTGAGCTGGCGTCCCGGCTTGAGACTCGCGTCGGTGACGTAGTAGTTCGGAAAGTCGATGGCCGTCTGCCGCGTGTACACGTAGACGTCGGCGTCCTTCGCCTTCTGGAAATTGTAATTCGCATCGTCGAACACGATGCGCTGCGCGCCCGGCTTGTTCGGTTCCACCTTCGAGACGCCGGACTTCTTCGTCCATTCACCGTACGTGGCGAAGTAGATCGGCTGCGACATGTCCACGCCTTCGGCGTTGCCGGCACCGCCACGACCGCCGCGTCCACCGCGTCCACCCGCCGGCGCGCCCGCGCGCGTCTGCTCGAACGCCAGGATCCGCTGATAGCGAATCTGATTCTTTTTCCCATCCACGGTGAGGTTCACCGCGGTGCCGCCGTTCACCGGCACCTTCCACACGTCGAAGCCGTCGGAGAGCAGCACGGCGCTGCCGTCCTTCGTCCAGCCGAGTGAGGCGTCGGGCGGCATGACGATGTTGTTGTGATCGTCCGAGGTGTCGGCGAACAACGTCGGCACGCCCTTCGAGATGACGTGCTGCTCACCGGTCGCGAGATCCATCACGTGCCACTGCGCGTCGTCACCCCAGTAGAGGGCGTTCTTGCCGTTGGGCGACGCAATGTTCGCGTTCCCGAGATGCTTCTTGAGCAGCAGCTTGCGCGCGCCCGTCGTGAGATCGACCGAGTACGTGTCCTGATAGCGGCGCCCGTTGTAACTCGAAGCCTGATCGTATTCGCGCGTGTCGGTGCCGACCGCGAAATGATCGTGCGGCGTCACATTCACGGTGCGCAGCGCGTCATCAGCGAGGCGGATGACCTTGTTGTCAGCGATGCGATATTCGCTCAGGTAGTTGAACGAGCGGTCCTGCTGCTCCTGCACGATCTGCTGCGACTGGAGGCGCGGATCCTTGTAGTGCCAGAGGATGAGCGACGGATTCTCTTCCTGCGCTTCGTTCACGCGCGGCTGGTTGATGGTGCCGCCCATGCCCGGCGCGCCGGCCTGCACGATGCTGCTGCCGCGCGCCGCGAGCGTGCGCGTGCCCGGCTTTTTCGCTTCGCGCACGCCGAAGAAGATCGTCTGGAGATCTTCGGAGAAGCGCGGCGCACGCGTTGGCGCGATCGCCATGCTCGACGGGAAATCCGAGTGCTGTGACGCGTCGAAGACCAGCTTCTTCGGCTGCGCTGATGCGATGTCGGTGAACGCGACGACCGAGTAGATCGTATCGCGCGCCGTGGAATCCACTCGGCCGCGCAGCACGGTCAGCGCCTGATTCGTGTCGGCCCACGCGAGGCTGCGGTACAACGCGCGGTCGGAGTCGATCGCCTTCACGACGTCCGTCCGCATGTCGCGCAGCTGCACGCCGTTGCCGATCTCGTCGCGCGCATCGATGGTGTACGCGAGATACTCGCCGTCTTCATCGAACGCGAATTCGGCGACGTTGCCGATGTTCACGGCTTCGCCATTCGCGAGATTGTGGAGCACGAGGTCGGAGCCCGCGGTCCGCGATGTCGCCCCGGCGTTATTCCCACCGGTTGCGCCGGTCGCGGGCGCTTCGGCTTGCGCCGGATAGCTCTGCATCGCAATCCACGTCGGCTTCTCGCCGTTGAACGCGAAGCGGCGCACCGCATCGAACTCCTGCTTGGCGCCGGTCGCGAGGTTCACCAGCTCGACCTTGTTGCGATTGGCTGCCGGCGCGCCATTCTGCGCGCCGCCTGGGGCCGCACCGCCGCGTCCACCGCGTCCCGCACGACCGTTCTGCGCACCCGCGGTCGTCGCGTTGGGATAGACGGTGAACGCCACCCACTTGGAGTCGCCGCTGATCGCGAGCGACGCGTTCGCGCCGGCGTCGCCGCCAGCCGCCGGACCGCCACGACCACCGCCACCGGCCGCGCTGGCGTCGCCGATCGGAAACTTCAACTCCTTCCCGTCCGGGGCGGTCGACTTCACGATCACCTCGGCATTCCCCTCATTCGGGGCGAGCACGTACGCGAACCACTTGCCGTCGTTCGACAGCACGCTCTGGCGAATGCTCTTCCACGCCTTGAGGTCGGCCGTCTGCAACTGCTTGGTGCCGTGCGGCGCGGCTTGGGCGCCGGCAGCCGGCGCGTGCGCGGCGAGGAAAACGATGGGCGCGGCGGTCAGGAGGCGCCGCAGAGACCGGTGGGGGTAATGCATGAAGGCTCCCCGTCAGAGACGGTGCTGCAAGGGAATGCGGGGTGGGAACTGGCGTTGTCCGGAGCTAAGAAGCTACGGTTGTGGCACTTACCTGTCCAACTCGTGCGTTCACAAGGGCCCTTGGCGTCCGCTGCGCCTGTCCATCGGTGGGCGGTCGCCCACCAAATGTTAAAGTCCGAATGCCGCGCGACCGATACTCGGTTGTGGGAACGTGTGCTCCACAACGAGGGAATACCATGCGGAAAACGGTTTTCGGGGCCGTAGTGTTGGCTGCGAGCTCGGCATTTATCTACGGATGCCACCAGACTCATCCGTCGCTGCGGCCTGACGCCCAGGGAAATGCGGCGCCGATTCGCGAGGTCGCGACGGAAGCTCATGCGCGCGACATCCAGCTCGAGCCCTACGACGCGGTCGATCACCTATATAAGAATGCGAAAAGCCAGCTGCCGTCGTCGGTGCGCCTTGCGGTGCTCGACACGGCGGATTGGGACGCGATCTGGAGGCGGATCGTCGGCTCGAGCTCGCCGGCGCCGCTGCCGAACGTGGACTTCTCGCGCGAGATGCTGCTGGTCGTCGGCATGGGCCAGGCGCCGTGCATGGGCTATCAGATCAATGTCGACACCGTGTTCCGCGACAAGGACAAGCGCATTTATGCGGTCGTTCGCGAGCGGCATCATGGATCGCGCTGCGGCTGTTTGAATGAAGTGGTGTCGCCGGTGGACGTGATCAAGGTGCCGCGGACGGTGCGGCCGGTGACGTTCCTCGAGCGTCGCGAGACGAACGTGTGCGAGGAGCGGTAGGGTCGGGTATCGAGCACTCCGAGTCGTCCTCTAACTCGAGGTGCAGGCCCGCCAACCCCGCCGCGCGGCCCGCCGGCAACTTCCCTCTTGCCCACTACATCCGTCACGGATATAGTGGGCATCATGGTATCGCGACCCGATCCGAGCGCACAGCTCCCGCTCACACCCGTCGTGCTGCACATCCTGCTCATCCTGGCCGAGGGCGAACGGCACGGCTACGCGATCGCGCAGGAAGTGGAAGCGATCACGAATGGGCAAATGCGGATGGGTCCGGGCACGCTGTACGGGTCCATTCAACGAATGCTCGCGTCGTCGCTCATCGACGAAGCGCCGCACCGGAAGCGCGCGGGCGATGACGACGACCGGCGGCGATACTACCGCGTGACTCCGTTCGGCCGCCGAGTCCTGGAGCTCGAGCTCGAGCGGCTCGCCGCGGTCGTGCGCCTGGCCCGCTCGCGTGACCTGCTTCGCGATCCACGGCCCGCGTAGCGATGCGCCAAGCTTTTTTCGAGCGCGCCTATCGCGCTTTACTGCTGATTTTTCCGCGCGACTTTCGCGCGCGCTTCGGCGGCGAGATGGCCGCCTTCGCGCATGAACGACTCGACACGGCACGCCGTCGTGGGACTCGCGCGCTCGCACGCGAAGGCGTGGAACTCATCGTCGATCTCGCGACGGGCGCCGTTCGCGAATGGTCGGCACGCACTCCCGAACCCGCACGACAATTTCCAGCATCACTTCCAGCTTCGCTTCCAACACCGCGGCAACGCCCAAGGGACAGCATGGACATTCTCGCGCACGATCTCCGATTCGCGCTACGGTCGCTCCGGCGGCGGCCGGCATTCACGCTCGTTGCGGTGCTTACTCTCGCCCTGGGCATCGGAGCCAACACCGCGGTGTTCTCGGTCGTGAACGCGGTGCTCATTCGGCCGCTTCCCTATCCCGATCCCGACCGGCTTGCGGTGCTGTGGGGCACACAGGGCACGCAGGGTGGACAAGGCGTCGTATACGCCGATTACCTCGACTGGCGTGCTCGCAACCACACCTTCGCCGATCTCGGCGCGTTCCGTGGCCAGAGCGTGAATCTCACGGGCGGCGATGCGCCCGATCGGCTCATCGGTTCCTTCGTGAGCGCGAGCTTTCTTCGTGTCATCGGGGCGCAGACGTCTCGCGGCCGGTTGTTCACCGACGCGGAGACCGAAGTCGCGACCAAGGCGCCTGTTGCAGTTCTCTCATACGAATGCTGGCAAACGCGGTTCGGCGGCGATCCGGCGATCCTCGGCAAACCGATCGTGCTCAACGGCACGACGTTCACGATCGTCGGCGTCACGACGCCAAATATGCAGATGCCGCTCGGGGCGCCGGATGTGAGCGTGCCGATCGGGTATTATCCCAACGCGCACGGGCTCGATCGTGGCACGCGCGGCATTCTCGTCGCGGGCCGGCTCAAGCCCGGCGTCACCCTGGACGCGGCGCGCGGCGACATCAGTGCCATTGAGAAGCAGCTCGCGAAGGAGTATCCCACGACGAACGAGGGAACCGGCGCCGAAGTGGTTTCCCTGGAGGAGGTCACGGTCGGCGGCGTTCGTGGACGATTGCTGATCATTCTCGCCGCGGTCGTCGCGGTATTGCTGATCGCGTGCGCGAACGTCGCGAATCTTCAGTTGGCGCGCGGCGCGGCTCGCGGTCGGGAGTTGTCGGTGCGCGCCGCGCTCGGTGCGGGGCGCGGCCGGATCGCGCAGCAGCTGCTCACCGAAAATGTCGTGCTGGCGCTGGCCGGTGGCGTCGCCGGCATCGGGCTTGGTGTCGTCCTCACGAAAGCGCTCGTCGCGCTCATCGGACCGCAATTGCCGGTCGACGCATCGGACATTCGATTCGACGCGCGCGTGCTGTCATTCACGCTCGCGACGTCGATCCTCACGGGATTGCTGTTCGGCCTGGCGCCCGCGTGGCAGGCATCGCGCGCGAATCTCAACGACATGCTGCGAAGCCGCGGGTCGGATGGAGCGAGCACGACGACGCGCAATGTGCTCGCGGTCGTGCAGCTGGCATTGTCGCTGGCGCTGCTCTCGTCGGCGGGACTGCTGACGCGGTCGCTGCTCGCGCTCGAGCGCGTCGATCCAGGGTTCGATTCGCGGAATCTCCTGACCGCGCAGCTCCGTTTGCCGGCGGTGAAGTACGACTCGCCGGACAAGATCGTCGTCGCGTTCGATCGTCTCGCGCAGGAGCTGCGTGCGATCCCCGGTGTCGAAGCGGCGGCGCTCGTTCGGGCCTCGCCATTCAGCGGAAACGGTGAGAGTTATCCCGTCGAGATCGAGGGTAAGCCGCCGGTAAATCCTGGCGACGCGCCGCAAATGCAGCTGAACAGCGTCAGTCCCGGCTATTTCGCGGCCATGCGCATTCCACTGCGTCTGGGACGCGACGTGCAGACGACGGATCGCGCGGGATCGCTGCCCGTCATCGTGGTCAATAAAGCGTTCGCCGAAGCGACGTGGCCGCACGAGTCGCCGATCGGCAAGCGCATCAAGACCGGCACGGAAGAATGGCGGACCGTCGTCGGAGTGGTCGGCGACACGCGGCACTACACGTTGAACGAGACGCAGTTGCTTCAGGGCTACGTCCCGCACGACCAGCGTCCGCAGGTCTTCACGAGCCTCGTCGTGCGAACGAACGGCAACCCGCTCGCCATGGCGAAGAGTGTTCGTGAAGCCATCTGGCGCGTGGACCGCGATCAACCCGTATGGCGCTTTCGCGACATGGAGCAGGATCTCCAGGGCGTCGTCGCGTCGAAGAAGACGATGATGTGGCTCACCGGTCTCTTCGCGGTCGTCGCGTTGCTCGTGGCGACGATCGGCATCTACGGCGTGTTGAGCTACACGATGTCGCAGCGTACGCGCGAAGTCGGCGTACGCGTCGCGCTCGGCGCCAGCGCGTCGCAGGTAACCGCGATGGTAGTACGCGAGGGCATACGGCTCGTCGGCGCGGCGGTCGTGGTCGGACTGCTAGCGTCGGTCGTGGCCGCGCGCCTGCTGCGCGGTGAGCTGTACGGCGTCGCATCGACCGACGTCGTCACGTTCGCCACCGTCACCATCGTGCTGTCGGGCGTGGCGATGCTCGCGTGCTACATCCCGGCGCGCCGCGCGAGTCGAGTCGATCCGATGATCGCGCTACGCACCGAATAATCAGTCGCGCTTGGCGGCGGCGAGCTGCGGCCGCACGACGAGAATGAGTGCGCGATCGCTTCCGGCCGCATACTGGCTCGCGGGCGGAAGCTGCTCCACGGTGCCACCGTTCGGTTGCGGCTTGTAGCCGAGCGGCACCTGCGCGCGAGCCGTCTGAACCGACGTTCCGAGGACGACCGTGTGACCCATCGGGATGGTCACGCCGGTGCTCAATATGATGTTGTGCGTCATGCCGGCGTGCGCCGTCTCCTGCAAATACACCTTGAGATGAATCGTGGCGTCGGCGCCCTCGCCGGAGATTTCTTCGACGGTCGTCGAGAGCTCGTAATCCTGTCCATCCGCGCTCAGCGTCTGGGTCGTGGAGGACCGTTCCGACGCGTTGATCAACGCGGTGCTTATCAGATGATAGCCGGAGAAGCGCAGCACCGTCCGCAGCACGGAGTCCAGCGAGGCCAGCACGGGATCGCGCCGATTGGTGTAGTCGCCGGAAACGAGCTGGAAGCTGAGCGTCACCGTCGTCGGCGAGCGATCGTATTGTGCGAGCAGCTTCTCCATTTCCGCGATCGTTCTCGCCGAGCCGCGCAACGTGACGGCGTGAATGCCTTGGCCGGCCGTGTACACGCCGCCGCGTCCCAGCATGTAGGGCGTGAGCAGCGCGACCGCGTCGCTGTTGGTCAGGTGATGCAGCTGCACCGTTCGCACGGCGACGGTGTCCGGCCCGGACTGTGAATGAACGGCGCCGATTGGAGCGACGAACAACCCGGCCAGCGCGAGCGTTATTAGCGTTTTCATAACCCACCGTCGTTGGACAGCCACACGACCGTGACCGTCGGGTCTTTCGTCTTGAACACCGTGGCGTGCTGCCCGCGCGCGACGTCTACGGAAACCGTCTGCGGGCCGGGAGCGCGAACAGCCGCGACCGCCGGCGCCGGCGCAGACACGGCACGAGACCTCGCGCGATGCACGGAGAACGTCAACACGCCGACGACGAGTGCGGCGATCGGCAGCAGCGTGACAACAACGTGCTCGCGGTGCGACCAGCGACGCGACACGGCCGCGCCGAGCGCATCGAGATCGTTCGCCAGTGCTCGAGCAAGGGCGCGACACGCCGGGCACGCCGCAACATGCTCGGCGAGCGCGCCGCCTCCCCGGCCGTGCAATTCGGCGGGGTCGGCGGTGAGCATGGCGCGTCGGGCTTCGTCGCAAGTCATGAGCGATACTCCGTCAACATGCGTTCGTGGTTCGCGATCAGCTGGGCGCGAATCGCGCGGCGCGCCTTGAAGAGATGCGCGCGCACCGTGACCTGTTCCATCTTCAACTCCCGCGCGACATCGGCCGGCGTCATACCACGAATGTCGGTCAACTCGAAAATCAAACGCTGCTTTCGCGGCAACGCGTCGACGTAACGCAGAGCGAACGAGACGAGCGTTTTTGCATCAGTGTTCGGCTCGGACGGCGCCGACGCCGCAGGCTCTCCGACATGGTTCTGGAGCAACGCCGCTCGGCGCTGCTCGCGGCGCCGCTGCGACAGCGCGACGTTGCGCGTGACGGTGAACAGCCAGGTGCTGAAGCGGCTGCGGCCCTCGAATTGGCCAAGGCGCCGCTCCAGATCGATCAATACTTCCTGCGCGATGTCTTCGGCCGCGTCCTCATCGGAGGCAAAGCGCGTCGCCCAGATGCGCACGCGCAGTTGGACGCGTGCAACCAGGCTATTCAATGCGGCCGGGCGTCCCGCGCGCACGTCCTCGAGCAGCGACGGCAGATCGCCGTCGTCCTCGCCCCCGATCACGAGCGTCCGAGTGAGCACACCCATCAGACGTCGCGATCGCATGGCGCGTTTACCGCGCTACGCGCCGAATTCGATCCCGTGACGTTCCCGCCCGAACCAGCAGGCGATGACCCCGAGCGCGAAGACCGTCGCGGCAGTGAAAGACATGGCATGGGCGTAGGACATGCGCTCCGAGAACACGGCCTCGATGTACGCCACCGTTCCGGCGACCGCGGATCCGCATTGATACGCGAAGCCAGGGAGGAATCCGCGGACCGAGTCCGGCGCCATCTCGTTGATGTGCGCCGGAATGACGCCCCACGCGCCTTGCACCATGAATTGCATCGCGAAGCCGCCGGCGATCAGCATGCCCATCGTCGGTGAGAGCGCCCACAGCGGAATGACGCAGATCGCGAGCAGCAGCGCGGTGATGATCGCGCGCTTTCGGCCGATGCGATCGGAGAAGTAGCCGAACAGAATGCCGCCGGTAATGGCGCCGACATTGGCGATCATGCTGATCACCGCGACGCGCTGCGGCGTGAACTTCCAATCCGACTTGAGGAACGTCGGATACATGTCCTGCGTGCCGTGCGAGATGAAGTTCATCATCGTCATGAACACGAACAGGTACAGGAACAGCTTCCAGTGCGACGCGATCTGACGCATGTACGCGTTGAACGTCGCGTGCGTATGGCGCGTACGCTCCCAGACCTCCGATTCCTTGACCTGCGACCGCACGTACACGGCGAGCAAGGCCGGAATGCCGCCGATGAAGAACATCGCCCGCCAGCCGACGTGCGGAAACACGAAGAAGAAACACACGGCCGCAAGCAGGTTGCCCGTTGCGTAGCCTTCTTGCAGCAAGCCGGAAAGAATACCGCGCTGATGCTTCGGCGCTTTCTCCATCGCCAGCGACGCGCCGACACCCCATTCGCCGCCCATGCCGATGCCGAACAGGGCGCGCAGGATCATGAACGTCGCGTAGTTCGGCGCGAACCCCGTCGCGACTTCGACCGCGGCGTAGAAGACGAGGTTGATCATCAGCGGGAGCTTTCGGCCCCACCGGTCGGCCATCAAGCCGAAGATGAGCGCACCGACGGGGCGAAATGCCAGCGTCAGCGTCAACGACAGTGCGATGGCCTTGTCCGGTCGCCCGAATTCCTTGGCGATCGCGGTCAGCGTGTACGTGACGAGGAAGAAATCGAAGGCGTCGAGCGTCCAGCCCAGAAAACTGGCGATGACGGCGGCGCGGTGGCCTTGTACAACGGGCGCGGCGTAGGCCGCGCCCGGATTCTGGTCGGCGGAAGTTGTCGTGGGCACGGCGGAGAATATGCCGCCGAGTCCGACGGTCCGCTACGGCGCTTCGCTACGGCGCTTCGCTACGGCGTTTCGCTACGCTTCGCTACGGCGATCCGTCGACGTTCACGTGCGCGCGTGCGGCTCGATGCGTCTTGCGGCGCGACGTGTGCGACGTGTGCGTCGTGTGAGTCAACGCAACGTCGCCGGCGGCCGTGCGAACGCGCCCGCTGTCCGGCAGCGCGGCCAACTGAAAGCGCGGCTCGCGATCCTGATGCAACACGGCAACGTGAAAGTGAACCGGATGCCGCTCTTCGGTTGCTTCGATGATGTGCGCCGACTCGAGACCAACAAGGCTCGTACGCAGCCACTTGAGGCAGACCGGATTGCGCGGCTTCCGAAAATCAACCGCCATGCCGGTCGGATGGACCGACTTGGGCGACGCGTTGCGCGGCTGCTTGTCGATCGGGCGCGCGCCGCTCGTCACGCCAATGCGCTCGCCGCATGCGGTGTGATACTCGTGCGCAAGGGAATCCGCGAAGCGCTTCGTGGCCGGCAGGACGAATGGAAACGTCGCGCGATCGAGCTCGAGATCATCGGTCATCACGATGAGCTTGAGCGCACCGACCCGTGCGGCTTCGTAAATGTCCGCCGTCGTACGCGTGAACTCGAGCCCTTCCGACTGCGCGGTGGAATACATGAGGTCAACGCTCTCGCGCGATCCACGCAGCGATTGAGCGTGCGCCGGGGCCGAAGCGACGACCGCGGTAACGAGAGCGAGCGCGAGTGCCGAAAAGGCCGGTGTAACGAATCGTGACAGCTGCATATCCCTTCCTAGTGCAGCCATCGGACCACAACTCTGTCAGTATCCGGCGGCGTGACCGTCCTTGCGTGGATCCGAGCCCGCGACATAGCCGCGCTTGAGCTTGATGATCGCCTGGCTTCCCCCGAAGCGATCGGGCTTGGTCACCACGATGTTGTGGCCGAGCGCCCTCAACTGCGCGAGCACACTGTCGGGAATGACCGACTCGACTTCGACGCGCGTCCCCGTGTCGTGACGGAAGCGCGGCGCGTCCATCGCCGCCTGCACGTCCATGCCGAATACGAGATGATTGATGATGAATTGCGCATGACCCTGCGCCTGCATGCTGCCGCCCATCAGTCCGAAGCTCATGTATGGCTCGTCGCCCGTTCCGTCCGCGGCGGAGGTAGCGCCGGGCCGTGTGATGAATCCCGGAATGAGCGTGTGAAACGGGCGCTTTCCGGGCGCGACCGTATTCGGAAGTCCCGGCTCGAGCGTGAATCCGGCGCCGCGGTCGTGCAGCGCGAACCCGGTGCCCGGCACGACGACGCCTGATCCGAATTCATCGAACAGGCTGTTGATGAACGACACCATGTTGCCGTCCTTGTCGGCGACGGTGAGATAGATCGTCTCACTCGATGTGCGTTCCGGTCCGGGCTCGACGGTCGTTTGCGCGTGGTGCTCGTCGATGTGACTGCGCCGCTCCTTGATGAACTCATCCGACAACATGCGACTCGGCGGAATCGTGAGGTGGTCGGCGTCGCCGACGTAGCGCGCGAGATCGGCGTACGCGAGCTTCTTCGCCTCGATGAGGTGATGCAGATACGTCGCGGAGTTCTGACCCATGCCCTTGAGATCGTACGGGTCGAGAATGCGCAGCATCTCCAGCGTCGCGATGCCCTGGTTATTCGGCGGAAGCTCCCAGACGCGATACCCCTTGAACAGCGTCGAAATCGGCGTCACCCACGTTGGCTGATTCTTCTTCAGATCGTCGAGCGTGAGGAATCCGCCGAGTTGCTGCAGCCGGGAGACAATTTTTTGTCCCAACGCGCCACCGTAGAACGCCGACGTTCCTTCGCGCGCAAGCTCGCGATACGTCGCCGCGAGATCCGGATTGCGGAAGAAGTCTCCCGCTTTCGGCGTCTCGCCATTCACCAGGAACGTCGCGCGCGCGCCCTCATCGCGCGACAGAATGTTTTTCGCGCCGGCCCAATCATTCGCGATCACCGGCGTGACGATGAACCCATTCTCGGCATAGTCGATCGCCGGCTGCAACGCCTGCGCCAGCGAGATGGTGCCGTACTTCTTGAGCAGCGCGTCCCACCCCGCGACGGCACCGGGCACCGTAACAGTCTCGGGCCCACGCGGAATGCGCGTCTGCTTGCGCCGCGCGAACTCGTCCGTCGTCATCAACGTTCCCGCGCGGCCGCTTGCATTGATCGCGACGAGATGCTTCTCCTTCGCGCTCCACACGATGGCGAACATGTCGCCCCCGGGACCGGTCATCATCGGTTCGACGACGCCGAGTACGGCAGCGGCGGTAACCGCGGCGTCGATGGCGTTGCCGCCATTCTGCAGCACACGGATCGCCGCGGTGGTCGCCAACGGTTGGCTCGTCGCCGCGATCCCGTTTGGTGCGTAGACCGGCGAACGCCCCGCCATCGTACCGGGATGCTGCGCGTCGGCAACGAGTGGGGTCAGTGCGAGGCCGGCACCAGCTATGTATGAGCTCATGCGCATTGTCATTCCGAGCGAAGCGAGGAATCTGGCGTCCCGGTAGAGAGGCCAGCCAATCCGACTTGGACAGAAGATCCCTCGCTCCGCTCGGGATGACAAGCGGCTTCGCTCGGGATTAGAACCGCTGCGCCTGCGATGACAAGCGGGCGAGATCGTCGGGCGTGTCCACGTCCGACGGCATCGGCGCATCGATCTCGACATATGCGACGCGATCGCCGCTTCGCTCGATCAGCAGCCGAGCCCCGGCATCACCTTCCAATTCAGCGAGCGCACCGAACATCGACCGCGCGAAGAGCACCGGATGTCCGCGCACGCCGCGATAGCTGGCACTCACGATCGGTTTGGCCGTCGCGCGCCAACGTTCCGCCACGCCTCGTATGACGGCCGGTTCGAGCAGCGGCTGATCGCCGACGGAGACGATTATCGCCTCGACGTCGCCAGCCACCGCCTCCACGCCGCGCCGAAGGGACGTCGACAGTCCCAACGCCCAACGCTCATTCTCCACGATGTGCGCGTTCATCTCGCGCAGCGCACGTCGCACGGCATCGGCTTCGCTTCCGACCACGACGATGAGATCGTCCGTCTCTCCGCGCAGTATTCGCGCCGCATGCTCGACCACCGTCGCGCCGCGGTACGGCGCGACGAGCTTCTGCGAACCGAATCGCCGTGCCCCGCCCGCGGCGAGCAACAGCCCCGTAATCACGCGACCTCGCTCAGCGCGCGGTGCAGCGTGTCGAGCGGCAGCGTTACGCAACGCATTCGCGCGGGCGGCGGCTCCCCCTCGAGCGCGCGGTGCAGCCACTGCACATCGATCGCCCGCGCGCGCGATATACCCATGCCGCGCGCGTGCTCGGTCAACGTCGACGCCGCGGCAATGCAGATCGCGCAGGCGTCCGCGGTGAATCGCGCGTCAGCGATCGTGTCGTCATCGACCAGCAGCTCCACGCGAATTCGATCGCCACACAACGGATTCGCGCCCTCCACCGACACGGTCGCGTCGGGCAGTGGCCCGCGATTGCGCGGATGCTTGAAATGCTCGAGCACGATCGCGCGAAATGCCGTCACGCGCGCTTGCCGGCCATGCCAGCCTTTCCACTGCGCACCGCGACAACTTCGCCGATGATCGACAGCGCGACTTCGGCCGAGCTCCTGCCGCCGATGTCGAGACCGATCGGCGTGTGAATGCGCTGCAGCTCTTCGTCGCTGTAGCCCTCTTCGCGCAGAATGTCGCGCACCGCCGCACCGCGCTTCCTGCTCCCGAGCAGGCCGAGATAACCCACGTTCGAGCGCAGCAGCTGCCGCAGCACCGGCAGCTCGTACTTGTAGTCGTGCGCGACGAGAATCGCGGCGACGTTCGGCGTGGCCGGAATGCGCGCGACAATCTCCGAGGGCATTCCAATCTGAATCTCGTCCGCATCCGGAAAGCGCGCGCGGGTCGCGTAGCGCTCGCGTCCGTCGATGACGACGCTTCGCATCTCGAGCTCGCGCGCGAATTTCGTGAGCGACATCGCGATCTGGCCGGCGCCGACGATCACCAGTGTCGTCGGCGGTGCCACGCGGTCGATGAATGTTCGGCCGTCGGAAACAGCCGCGGTGAGCTCCGACGCCGGCACGGCGAATGGCGCACCTGCCGGCTCGATCGGCGTGACGATCGCCGCCGCATTCCCGCGCGCGAGAATCTCGGCCGCCTGTGCGTGCGCCGCGACGACGGGATCGTTCTCGTCCCCGGGCCGCACGCGCTCGATGAGCACCTCGATCGTGCCACCGCACGTGAGACCGATTTCCCACGCCTCGTCATCGTCGAGCGAAATCGACAGCACGCGCCGGCCGCCCGTCTCGAGCAGCGCGTCCGACGCCTCGACCACCTGGGCGTCGACACAACCGCCGATCGTCACGCCGCCGAGGATGCGGCCGCTCGAGCCGACGACCATCTTCGCGCCGATCTTCTTCGACGTGCTTCCCGTCGCGCCGATGAGCGTCGCGAGGGCAACCGCCGGCTCGTTGCGCACCTCCGGCGGGAACGACTGAATCAGATCCTGCATGACCGAACGCTCCGCATGATCCCCTAGTCTACTTCGCGATCAGATCCAGCCATAGATGGCGAATCTCGCTCGCGCCGCGCGCATTGGGTTCGATGAGCGAGCGCTTCCAGTACCACCGGTCGGCCTCGGCGGCCGTCACCCCGTGTCCGAGAAACCGCGCGTACACGTCAGCGAGCATGACGCCGGGCGTCCCGGCCGCAAGAGAGCGGATGTGGTCGTTCAGCTTGTCGAGGACGTCGAGCGGCAGCTTGCCCACCTCATCGTAGACGCCTGGAATCTTCCCGGTCTGGTCGGACGGATCATACACCGTGGCAACGATCAACGTCCCGTTTTGATACTTCGCCCGCAGCTGATCGACGAGAAAGTCGTACGCCTCGGCGATGTCGTCCACGATGCGATCGAGGAGCTTTCGCGCGGGACGGCTGCCGTACGCGCTCAACAGATCATTGCCGCCGAGCGTGAGCGTGATCAGCGTCGGGGCGGTGCTGTCCTCGAGCAGGGGCATTTGCTCGCCGAACACGTCGCCGACCGTCGCGCCGTCCGAAGCGAGGTTCTGAAACTCGATGCCCGGATAGAGCGACGACAGATCGTTGCCGAGATCGTCCGGCCAGCGCTCTTCAGAGTTCTTGTACAAGAGCGATGCGGCGCCAAGCGGCGCGACGGCGCCGGCATCGACGCGGCGCTCGAGGGCCACCGCAACGTCGATCTCGCCGGCGTCGAGCGCGGGATAGAGGTCGATCGACATCGAGTCGCCCAGCGCGATGTACCTGGCGTAGGACTGGCCCGCGCTCATCTCACACCGGCGCCTTCAACCCTCGCGTTGCCAGCACGCGCGCAACGACGTCGCCGATCTTGTTGTTCGGCGTGCTCGCCCCCGCGGTGATACCAATGCGCAGCGGACCGGAAGGCAGCCAGTCGGCGGCGTCCGCCTCCTCGTGCTTGATTTGCGCGCGACGGTAGTGGACCGAGTGACGCTGCGGATCGATCGCCGAGGATGACTCGATGTGATAGGTCGGCACGCGATCGGCGCACAACGCGGCGAGCGAGATCGTGTTGCTCGAGTTGAAGCCGCCGATGACGACCATCACGTCCACGCCGGTGTCGAGCAGCTCGGTCACCGCGTCCTGCCGCTCCTGCGTCGCGCTGCAGATCGTATCGAAGCTTCGGAAATCCTCGGCGCGCGCCGACGCGCCGCGCGCACGCTCGATCGATGCGCCGACTTCTTCGGCGATCGCGAGCGACTCGCGAGCGAGCATGGTCGTTTGATTCGCGACGCCGATGCGCCGCAAGTGGCGCTCGGGATCGAAGCCCGGCGACGCGGCGCGCGCGAAGGTCTGCATCAATTCAGCCGAGGAAAGTCGTCCCTCGATGAATTCGCAGACGAGTTTCGCCTCATCCATGTTGCGGACGATGAGGTAATTCCCCTCGGAATACTTCCGCATCTGCGAGGCGGTCGCGCGCGTTTCCTCGTGGTAATACTTGCCGTGAATGAGCGCCGTGAATCCGTCGCGGCCGTAGCTGTCGATGCGCTTCCACACGTTGAGCACGGATCCGCACGTGGTATCGACGAGCACGCATCCGAGCTCGCGCAGCGCGCTAAAGTCTTCGATCGTCACGCCGAACGCGGGCATGATGACGACGTCCTCGGACCGGATCGAGGAGAAGTCGAACGCGCCCGTGGGCTCGGGACGCGTGAGAATCTCCACGCCCATGTCGCGCAGGCGATCGTTCACGTGCGGGTTGTGGATGATCTCGCCGACGAGGATGATGCGCCGGTCAGGAAACTTTCGCCGCGCCTGATAGGCGTACTCTACCGCACGCTCGACGCCGTAGCAGAACCCAAATTCGCGAGCGAGCCGGATAGTGACGTCGCCCACCGTCAGGGTGTACTCATGCGACCTGAGCAGGTCCACGATCCGGCCGTCGTAATCGGCCGCCAAGTCGTCCTGGACTTGGGCCTTGAGCCCGAAACCCTTTCGGAAATAAGTAGATAGGTCGGGCGACGACATGGCGGGAAATCTAACGGGCGGCACCCCGGTTGTCGTGCGCTAGCTTGAACGCATGCCGCTCGTCCGCCCGCCCGCGATCGCCAAAGGCGACACCATCGGTGTCGTCTCGCCATCCTACGCGCCCAAGCTCGCGTGGCTGCAACGCGGCGTTCGCGCGCTCGAGCGCGCGGGATTCAACGTGCTGCTCGACCCCGAGATCGACCACCTGCCGCGCTTCACGCGCACGGAAGACGAACGGCGCGCCGAGAACTTGATGGGCATGTGGCTCGATCCGAACGTGAAAGCGATCATCGCCAGCACCGGTGGCTACGGCGCCGTGCGTCTCCTGCCTCATCTCGAGCCGGACGTCTTTCGCAAGAATCCGAAAGCGCTGGTCGGCTATTCGGACATCACCGTGCTGCATCTGTGGCTCATGCGGCGCGCGAATCTGCGGACCTTTCACGGTCCCACGGTCGATGACCTGGTGCCCAGCATGCGCGATCCGACGATGGCGTCGTTGCTCACCGCGCTGACGACGCCGTGTCCGCAAGGGAAGCTCGGGCGCGAGCTGTCGCGCGGCGTGGTGCAAGGCAAGACGACGGGGCGTCTCGTCGGCGGCAATCTGTCGCTCGTGCAGCAGACGATCGGCACGTCGTATCAGATCGATCTCGACGGCGCCATTCTGTTTCTGGAGGAGACGCGCGATCCAATGTCCGTGGTCGACGAGCATCTCGTGCACCTGCGCGCCGCCGGTTTGCTCGAGCACGTGAACGGAATCGTCTTCGGACAGCTTTCTCTGGACAGGTCCGAGGAAGACGAGTTCGAGGATTTCCTGCTCGATCTCATCTCCGACCTCGACGTCCCGGTGTTGATGGACTTTCCGGCCGGACATGAAAATCCTAATTTGACGCTGCCGTTCGGCACGGAAGTCGAGCTGGTCGTCGAAGAGCAGCGCGGATGGATCACCTACCACGAAGACGCGCTGGTCATGCCGTAGCTACGCCCATCGCCCATCGCCCATCGCCCATCGCCCATCGCCCATCGCGGATGCATTTCGATCTCGTCGTGATCGGGGCCGGCCCAGCCGGTGAGAAAGGCGCCGCGCAGGCCGCGTACTTTGGCAAGCGCGTCTGCATCGTCGAGCGCGCGCCGAAGCCGGGCGGCGCCGCGGTAAACACCGGCACCATTCCATCGAAGGCGCTGCGCGAGACCGCACTGTACTTCTCCGGTCTCCGGCAACGCGGATTGTACGGCATCGATTTTCGAGTGAAGAAGAACATCACCGTCGCGGATTTCATGTATCGCGAGCGCGCGGTGATCGAGTCGCAGTGGAAGCTCATCGACGAAAACCTCGAACGCCACGGCGTCACTCGAGTGCAGGGTGCAGCGCGCTTCGTCGATCCGCATACGATCGAAGTCACACGCCATGGGACCGAGCCGCGGCGCATCACCGGCGAGGTGTTCCTCATCGCCACCGGCTCGCAGCCGCAGCAGCCGGACAGCGGATCCGTCGACGGCAGCGTGATCGTCGATAGCGACTCGCTCCTGACGCTCGAGCAGATCCCGTCGTCGATGATCGTCGTCGGCGGCGGCGTGGTCGGCTGCGAGTACGCCTGCATCTTCGCCGCGCTCGGCGTGCGCGTGACGATCGTCACGACGCGATCGCGCTTGCTGGCGCATCTCGATCCCGAGGTGTGCGACGCGCTTCGGCGGCAAATCACCGCGCGGCTCGGTGTCACCGTGCACACCGAGGTCGAGGTGTCGTCGATTTCGTCGGACGGTGGCCGCGCGACGGTCATACTCGCCGACGGAACGCAGATCTTCGCCGATTGCGCGTTGTACAGCGCCGGGCGCATCGGCGCGTCGGCGAACCTCGGGCTTTCGGAGATCGGCGTGCGCACGAATTCGCGCGGCTTCATTCTCGTCGACGAACACTATCAGACTGCGCAGCGCGGAATCTTCGCGGCGGGCGACGTGATCGGATTTCCCGCGCTGGCGTCGACCGCGATGGAGCAAGCGCGCGTCGCGATCTGCCATGCATTCAATCTCAAGTACAAGCAGGCCGTGGCGAACGTGGTGCCCTATGGCGTGTACACCATCCCCGAGATCGCGACCGTCGGTGCGACGGAAGACGAGCTGCGCTCGCGGGGCATCGAGTACGAGATCGGGCGCGCACGGTATCGCGGCAACGCGCGCGGCATGATCGTCGGCGACACCGACGGTTTCGTGAAGCTCGCGTTTCGCCCCGAGAATCAGCAGCTGCTCGGCGCGTCGATCGTCGGCGAGAACGCCGGCGAATTGATTCACGTCGCGATGGCCGTGCTGGCGAACGAGGGATCGATCGACTTCTTCATTCAGAGCGTCTTCAGCTATCCGTCGCTCTGCGACGCGTACAAGTACGCGGCCTACGACGGACTCCAGGCCCTGGCGCAGCGTTACGGCAAACAGCCAGGGCTGCGGTCGAGTGGAGAAGAGCGCGTCATCTCGATCTGATCGACCCTCGATCAACCGCCGTTGCGCGCGACCTTGACGATCATGAGGTTGAGCGCGTTCGGACCGATCGATCCGGGCCCGACGCGAATGAGGTCCATGTTCTTGATCTCCGTCTGATCCACGCCGAGTCGCCTGAGTTGCGCTTTGGAGCGCGTCTCGATGGCGATGACGCCGTTGACGGCATCCGTCCCGTATTGCTGAACCGCGGCGGCGCCCTTGAGGACTTCGACGGTGTTGATGGCTGCCGGATTCAGTCCGTCGGTCGAGCTCACGCGCACGCCGTCGATGATGTAGATCGGCTTTTCATTTCCATTGGGCGGCGACACTTCGAACGGCCGGCGCACGATGACCGTGTCACCGCGCGCGGTCTGAACGCGAGCCGTGGTCGGCGCGCTGACGATCGGCGTCGGCCCAAACACCGAATCCGCCAGGCTCGCGATGAAACGATCGTGCAGGTCGACAACGATGTAGATGTAGTTGATCGACGGGTCGCCCGTGAGCACGGACGGATGATGCACCCGAATCCACTCGCGCAGCGTATCGACCGGAATTTCCCACACCGTGTGACGGATCGCGGCCGCCGCCGGCGCAATCGGCTGCGCCGGTTGCGTGATGGGACTCTCGGCGCTCGCGACGACGACGGGCATCGCCGGCGTCACGGTTCGCGACTCCAACGCGAGGCTCGGCGCTGTCGCGGCGATCGCGGGCATCGCCTGTGACATCGGCGCGACACGCGCGACGACCGGCGACGACGTTGATGCGGGTAATGCGCCAGTCGCTGGTGTCGCAGCCGCAGGCGTTGCCGGCGTGGCGGAAGCGGCCGAAACGGTTTGCGCGACGCGCGCCGGCGCCGCGGGCCGCGGCGTTTGTGCCGCGGCCGCAGCAGCCAACACCACGATCCCAATAAATGGCAGCGACGCGACAACCGGCCGCGCGTGACGATTCGTCGTCATGGCAATGATCCTCCTCTCGAGAAACAGCCGCGGCTCGGCGAGCGACGCGGTGAATTGCAGCGCGCCGTTCGTGCGCGCGCCGACCGTGAGCAACAACAATCCGTATTCGCGCGGACGCGCGTGGCGCGCGAGCACGCGCGCGTCGCAATCGATCTCCAGGGCGAGACGCAGCCGCCGCACGATCCACCACACGAACGGATTCCACGGCAGCGCCGCGGCGATGAGCGCCGCCATGCACAGCGTCGCGGGATCGCCGCTCCGCAGATGCTCGGCTTCATGATCCAGCATGAGCTCGCGCGCATCATCGTCGAGCGTCAGCGCCCACGATGGCAACACGACGCGCGGGCGTGCCATGCCGACGACCGCGGGGCCGACGTCGTCGCTGATCAGCACATCTCGCCCGTCCAGGCGCACCGCACGCCAACCGGCGCGCAACCGGCGCAGCTTGAGCGCGCCGGCTCCAAACCCGCCGACGAGACAGAGCGTCAGCATCAGCCACGCGGCGGCCGCATACCGGTTGAGCGTTGGTGATTTCACCGTAGCGTCAGCCGCGCGACGGAGCTTCGTCGTCCACGGCGTGACCGTCGGAGCGGCGTGATCATCGAACGTGAATGCCTGGCGCTGGATGCCACCGCGCGCGGTGACGCGCACAGGCGCCGCGTGCGGTGCCGTGCGCGGGAAGAGCAAGACATACGTTGGGAGCGCGGCGCTCGCGATCAGCGCGGCAAGCCAGATCGAGCGGCGCCGCGCACGCCAGACTTCCGCGATCTGGTCGAGCGCAATCGCCGCACCGGCAACGATCGCGCTCACGGCAAGCGCGTAGAGCATCCAGGCGATCAACATCAGCTCCTCCGTTTACGCGATGACCCGTGCTGCTGCGCCAGGCGTTCGTCGAGCAGCTTGCGCAGCCGCCGCAGCTCGTGCGTGTCGAGATTTCGCTCGCTCACGAGCTGCGTGAGCAACATCTCGGACGAGCCGGCGAACACCTTGTCGATGAGCCGCGCCAGCGCGCTCTTGCCCGCCAGATCCTGCGACACCGCCGGCAAATAGCGATGCGCCTTCCCTTCGGCGAGATGCGTGACGAAGCCCTTCTCCTCGAGCGTGCGCAGAATGGTGAGCACCGTCGTGTACGCGAGATCGTCGTCCAGACCCTCGCGCACTTCGGCAACGGTGCCGGAGCCGCGATGCCACAGCACGGCCATGACGTCGAGCTCGCGGTCGGTGAACGAAATGTCCATGTGCTCCAGGGCGGCGCTCGTTGTTCTACTAGATTTCTAGTAGATAATATCGCCCCGGACGCCCGGTGTCAACTACATTTTTAGTAGTAGTCCGGGCTCAGGAACGGCGCCAGCGCATACATCACCAGGACCTCGTACGCGCGCTGCCGATCCACCAGGCCCGCGGTGAGAATGCCCACCGCGCCCTTGCCGCGCTTCGTGTCGTGCTCGCCGACGAGCCGGTCCATCGCGTGTCCAAGCTCGAGCCCGTCGCGAATCATCGCGGCCACCGCATCGGGCAGCGGCATGGCGAGCGAACCGCCGACGCCCGAACGTCCTGCCTTGTCGATGATCGCCGCCCACGCGCACGTGCGCATGCGTCCATCACTCTGCTCCACGACGCCGCCTTCAATGCCGACACCGAGATCGGCGCCGAGTGCATCGCGCGCCGCCGTCGCGCGCGCGAGTGCGCCGCGAATCGTCTCGTCGTCGCCGAACGGTTGGTCGCTGACCGTCGACGCGACCGCGATGCCTTCGACGTGCGCCTGCGGCGCAAGCGGCGCGAGCACCGCGCGCACGGCGCCGCACTTCACAGGATTCGTGGAACCGACGGCGATCGTGCGAATCGAGGAAGACAGCATGCGGAGAACGACTCGGATTAAGTAACGGCGCGCGAATAAGTCCGCGACAAAGCGGGCCAAATCTACAAGCAGCGCTTGCGGCTCGTTAGTGGTCGCGCGAGGGTAACCGGCAACACACTGTCGCGGATGTCCTCGCTTGCTGCGCGGCGAAACGCGAGATATGCTTTTCGTCCCTCGCTGCCGACGATGCTGACACTCACGACACCTTCTGACAACGCCGCGGTTCCGTTCGTCTCGCCGCGCGCCACGATGGAACGCTCTCCCTTCGTTTTCGTCGGCGAGCGACTCTGGCTCGACTTCGTGAATTGCGAGTTCGGCATTCGCCGCTTCGACGCGCTTCGCGATTTCGAGACGCTCGTGCGCTGGCTCGAGCAGGCGCTCGTGCTCGATGCCGAACGTGCCTCGGGAATTCGCCGACGCGCCCTGCAACAGCCGGCCGGCGCGGCCGCCTCACTCGTCGACGCCCGCCGCGTTCGCGGCGCGCTCCGCTCGCTCGCCGAGCGGGGACCGATGAGCGAGCGCATTCGCGCGGAAGGCTTGGGCGAGATCAATCGTGTGCTCGGACGCAGCGCGGGAACGCGCCGCGTGGAGCTGCGACCCGACGGCACGTTCATTCGCACGTTCGTTCCGGTTGGCGATGCATTCGCGGGCCTCGTCATTCCCGTCGTCGAATCGGCCGCTGATGCACTCATCCTCGGCGAGCTGCCGCGCGTTCGCCGCTGCGCCGATCCGCGCTGCCAGCGCGTCTTCTACGACAACACGAAGAACGGCCGCCGCCGCTGGTGCGACATGGCCACGTGCGGTAATCGCGCCAAGGCCGCGCGCCATCGGGAGAAGCTCAAGTCCCATTGAGTCCCGTTGTCGAAGTCGTTCGCACCTATCTCGAATTGCATTCGCTCGAACAATTGCGCGCGGCGCCGACCAGCGATCCGCGCGTTTCGTTTGTCCGACGCCCTGACATCACGGTCGAGGAGTATCGGCGACTGTACCATGATGTCGGCGAGTCGTGGCATTGGCGCGATCGCGACGTCTGGACGCATGCGCGACTCAACGCATATCTCGCGCAACCGAACATCGGCGTGTGGGAAGCGCTCTACGACGACGAGAGTGCGGGATACTTCGAGCTGGAGCGTCACGCTGACAGCTCAGTCGAAATCGTGTACTTCGGACTGAAGCCCGCGTTCATCGGTCGCGGCATCGGCAAGGCGATGCTCAGCTACGCGGTTCGGCAAGCGTGGGGAGATGGTGTGACCCGAGTTTGGTTGCATACGTGCACGCTGGACTCGGTGTACGCGTTGCCGAATTATCTGGCGCGCGGCTTCACGCCGTTTCGCGAAGAACAATACGTCGTCCAGTTGAAGGACGGCGACGGGCGCTGAGCTAGCCGCGACGTCCCTTGCCGGGCGGACGAAATCGTTTCCCGCCGCCCCGCCCGCGTCGACGCCGTCCATCGAACTCCTCGGCGCGCGGCGTGCGATCGTCCTTCAGTTTGTCGACGTCAGGCTTGTCGCGCGGCTTGTCGTCGCGCGTACGACGTTCGCGCCGCTTCCGCTGATCGCGGAACTGCTGCTTGCGCTCGCGACGATCGCGGCGGCCCGCTTCATACTTCTGGTCCATTTCCGCGATTTCTTTTTCGGTGAACGGCCGCGAGAGCTCGTCCTGCAATTCCTCGAGCGTCGCGCCGCGCGCCGCCCCGCGCGCACCACGCGTGACGATGAATCGCAGCGGACGATCCAGCGTCGGCAACTCTGCTTCGTTGAGCGTGCGCGCGAGCTTTTCCGGCAAGCGCAGTCGCGCGACACCGCGATTCCCTTCCGGCGTCTCCTCGACGTCATAATGGATCTCGACTTCGCGATCGCGCACCATCGCCGTCGACGGCAGCGCCGCGAAGCGTTCGCGCACCTCGCGCGGCACGATCGCGTCGGCGTCGATCGTGAGGCGCGCGTGCCGGAACTCGGACATCGAGTCGAGCGACGCGAGCTGTTGCTCGTAGATCGCCGTGAGCTCGGCGAGCGACAGGCGCGGCGTCTGGCCACCCGATCGACGATACGTTTCACGCACCGAATCGACCGCTTCCTGGTTCCGCTGCACACCCGGATGCCGCGCCTCGCCGCGCGCCAGTGCTTCGGCAAGAACGTGTCGCGCGTTCTGCGCGAGCTCCGCCGGAAACTCGTCGACCGCTTCGATCTCGCGCTCGAGCTCGAAGCCGTGGTACTCCACACGCCGCCGCACCACGAGCGGCGATCGCTTGCTCTGCGCGTTGTAAATCAGCTCGCCTTCGGTGACGACGGCGTATGGCCGCAGCAGATCATACGGGATTTGTGTCCCTTCGATCGACGCGCGCGGATTGCCGAACTTGTCGGCGAAGTAACGGAGCTCGCCTGTGATCGGACCCCAGCTGCCACACACGCTCGTCTTCGAGACGCGCGCTTCGTCGCCGCCCGCCGTCTGCTCGTCGATCACGAGCGTGAACGGCATGAACTGCGCGAGCAGTTGTTGGAACGCGCGCAGCGTTTCTTCGCCGGCGTTCGCCATGCGCGACGGAATCTCCAGCCCGACCGCCCGATAGATGCTCGCCATCCCGAGCGCCGCATCTTCGATCGCTTTCACGAGCGCGCCGCGGCGTTCGGCCCACCGTTGAATGCGCTCCTCATCGAAGATGTGGCGCGGCAACCCGTACACCTCACCCATACTTCCGGCATATTGAAATGCCTCGGCGTACAGGTTGTACGCGGTGAGATGGTCGCTGCCGGGAACGATCAGTCCATCGAGATCGCGTTCCTCTCGCGTCATGCGGTGCAGCGATTCGACCGACGACATCACCGACAGATACGGCACGAGCTCATCGTCGGCGTTGACGAGAAGCTCGGCCCATGCGCGCTCGACGGGCATTGCTTCGACGGCGCGCCCGTATCTCGTGAGCCGTCCCTTCTCGACGATGCCGCGCTCTTCGAGCAATCGCAGCGCCTGGCCATATGCCGTGCGATCGAGCGGCACCGGCAGCTCGAGCTCATCGGCGCGCACGCCGAGCGCGGCGCACGTGATCGCCACGCGCTCAGAGTCGCCGGCGAGCTGGAATTCCGGCTCGGTGGGTTGCAGCGTCGAGAAATCGATGTCCCGGTCGGACAGAATGAAGACGCGTCCGCCGCGCACGCGGCCGTGCACGCGGCCGGCCATCTGAAGAATCTCATTCGCGCCCAGGTGCTCCTGTGTGAGCACGTTGCGGCCGCGGTCGATGACGTTGAAGAACTTCACGTCGTCGATGATCACCGTGTCCAGGCCGCGCACATTGAGCGCACTCTGGCCGGCGGCCGTCATCGCGAGGAAGTACGGCTTCTGCTCCCCGCCCTCGAGAAACGGGCGCAGAATGCGAATGGGTTCGCCGCCGTGGTAGAACGCGGTGTTCACGCGCGGGGCCATGCCGCGCACGTGCTCTGCCGCGTCTTCCACGCCGCGCCGCGTCGGGACGAACAGCGCGACGCCGTGCTTCTGCTTCACCAACTGTCGAAGAAAGCCGTCGTCGAGAAATTGAATCGGCTTTTTGTCGACGATCTTGACCGTGGCTGCCTTGTTCGGATCGAAATCGTAGACCTCGAGCACGTCCGCGGATTCGAGATATCTCTTATAAAAGTTCGGATTGACCGTCGCCGACAGCCACACGAACCGGCATCCGACACGCTTGCCAAGCGCGAGACAGATCTCGAGCTCGGCCGATGTTTGATGGATTTCGTCGACGATGATGGTGTCGGTCGCGAGAATGTCGCCTTCCTCGAACCATCGGCGTGCGATGCCCGTGGTCACGATGATGACGTTCCACGTCGGCGTTTCCGGCGTCGCTTCGCGTTCGCGATTCACGACCCCGACGCGCAGGTCGACGGTGCCGAGGATCTCTTCGGAGATCGGGCGAATGGCGAGCGTCTTTCCGGTGCCCGTGCCCGCGACGATGCCGAATCCACGCCCGGAGCGCGCGAGCGCGCGTACGCGCTCGCCGTACTTCTGCTCGAGGAACGTTTCGATGTGGATTTTGACGGCGAGCTCGATGGTCTCGCAGGCCGCGCGCGTCGGCGCGATGACGATCACGCGCCCCGAGGACGGCTCCGCCCTCACGAAGGCTTCGTGATCGGGCAGGTATGGGTCGCGAACGTTTCGAATCACGCCTCGCAACTTAAGCAAGGCCAGGGCCCGTCATCCTCCGGCGCGATGCACCGGAGGGCACTGTTTCATTCCTGCGGCGGGCGCTTGGGCAGCGTGATCGTGACGGGTTTGACGCCGCTGAATCCTTTCGCGTTGGGCGGCATGCGCGTCGTCTCGCCGTCTTTCGCTTTCGTGCTGTCGGCGAAGTCGTCTCCGAAGATCACGCGCGCATTGGCCGGGCGATTCTTGAGCGCCGTGGGACAATCGGTCGCCGCGGGTTGCTGTGCGGCCGGCACGCCATCGATCCAGATCCGGCACATGCCTTTGGGCGGGCGCGCGTCGCTGGGGATGGACGCGTTCCTCTTGGACGTATCCTTCGACGCCTGCTGCGCCCACGAACGAGTGGGCGCGGCAATCGCAATCATTCCGATCAGTAAAGCGAACTTCAACTGCTTCATTACGCCTCCATCGACACGTCCGGACAGTCGGACGCGCACATGCATAAGGCAGGGCCGGTGCCAAGTAAGTATGCGCGCGGCTCAATCGCAAGACAAACGATTGCAACAACTTAGAGGAAACAATGTATACAGTTGAGCTATTGTAGTGTCCGTACGGAGGGAAAGCGATGTCCACTTTCGGGGGCGGGGTTGCCGCCGCCTTCCCTTTCAATCCCCGAAACTGACTCCCGTCGCTCGCGCCGTCAGCACGACATCATGATTCGGATCGACCCGCTTCGGCTCCGCGAGCGCCGTCTCGATCGGGATCGTGACGATGTGCGGCGACTGGAGCGCGACCATGTGACCCCAGCGCTCATCGGCCACGGCGCGCACCGCCGCGCCACCGAACCGCGTCGCGAGCAAGCGATCGTACCCGGTCGGCATGCCGCCGCGCTGGAGATGTCCGAGCACGAGCGAGCGTGTCTCCTTGCCGGTGATGCGCTGGATCTCGCGCGCGATGGGCTCGCACAAACCGCCAAGCCGGCGCGCCTGGCCCGGCAGCGACTCACCGATCAGGGACACCGTTCCGCCCTTCGGATACGCGCCTTCCGCGACGACGACGATGGAGAAGTGCCGGCCCGCACGGTCGCGCGCCATGATCTTGTCGCAGACTTTCTGAATGTCGTAGGGAATCTCGGGAATGAGAATCACGTCGGCGGTGCCGGCGACGCCCGAATGCAGCGCGATGAATCCCGAGTCGCGGCCCATTACCTCGAGCACGATGACGCGGTCGTGACTCTCGGCGGTGGTGTGCAGCTTGTCGATCGCCTCGAGCGCGGTGTTCACCGCGGTGTCGAAGCCGAACGTCGTGACGGTTCCGCTCACGTCGTTGTCGATCGTCTTCGGCACACCGACGATCTTCATGCCCTTGTCGCACAGGAGTTTTCCGATCGTGAGCGATCCGTCGCCGCCGATGGTGATGATCGCATCGATGCCGAGCGATTTGGCGTTCGCCATCAACTCGTCGGAGCGGTCTTCCTCGACGATCGAGCCGTCGGGCTGCTTGCGCGGATAGTGGAACGGGTTGCCGCGGTTGGTGGTCCGCAGGATGGTGCCGCCCAGGTGTGCGATGCCGCGCACCGAATCCTTCGTCAGCGGTACCACTTCGTCTTCGCCCATCAAGCCGGCGAACCCGCGTTTGATCCCCAGCACTTCCCATCCGCGATTGATCGCCGACAGGACGGCGGCGCGGATGACGGCGTTCAGGCCGGGCGCGTCGCCTCCGCCCGTGGAGATGGCGATTCTCATGCGTGAGACGATGTCGGCGGACGTGTGGGATCGATCAAGACGACGCTCGGTGTCGCTCCAGCAGGTCGACGACCTCACCCGGCTTGGCGTGTCGGTCGAGTTTAGACTTCTCGAATATCGGCGCTCCGTCGGCGACGACTTCGAACCGGCCGCCGCGCGACGGGATCAGTTCGACCTCGGCGCCGGGAATGCGATCACGAATCTCCGCCGCCAGCCTGACGGCGCGAGGTTCGTAGTTTCACATCGTGCAGTATTCGATGGTGATTTTCATGCTGAAAAGATAGACGTATGGGCGTATGGACGTGTGGGCGTGCGGGAGGCGCGATTTCCATACGCCCATGCGCCTATACGCCCACACGCCCGCTTCACCTCGGAATGTTGTTCACCGCCATGATTCGCCCGATCAGCGTGTCCTGCTTCGCAACGGTCATGCGCACCGAGTCCAGCTCGGTCTGAAGTTGCGCGAGATCGTTCTTGAGGCCGCTGATTTCGTTGGCCGCGTCGTTGAGCGCCTGCGCGACGTTGGCCTCGCTGCGCGGGTTCGAGCAGCCGGCGACAATGGCAACAATGGCGACGACGGCGGCCGACACGAGACCGAAGAAGAAGGACCGAATTCGCATGCGTTGGTTCCGCGGGTGAAGGAGTGTGATCGCGGCAAAATGGTGCCGCTCGGGCGCTCGGTCGAGCGTTCTTGAATGGCATGCACAGGATACCACGCCCAGGGCAAGCGCGTCTCGCCACGCGCCACGCGTTCACCATGCTCGAGCTCACGCTGGTGTTGATGGTCGCAGGGATGCTCTTCGCCATCGCCGCCCCGCACCTCGCGGCCATGCGCGACAGCGCGGCGGTTCACGCCGCCACGAGCGACATGGGCAGCGCGTTCTCGCTCGCCCGGCAGAGCGCCGTCGAGCGCCGCGCGTTGACCGCCGTCGTCGTGGATACGGCTGCGGGCCAATTGGTGGTGCGCTCCGGAGGCCGCATCATACTGCGGCGAACTGTTCGACAATCCTATGGAGTTAGTCTTGGCTCGAACCGTGATTCCGTGGTGTATGACCCGCACGGCCTTGGCTATGGTTTGTCGAATCTGACGCTCACGGCACGGCGGGGCTCGTTTGTTGACACGTTAACGATGTCACGCCTGGGTAGACTTCGGTATTGACGGTGATCTGCACCACACACCATTTCTATCGAATGAAGCTGTTGCCGAACAAGGTGTTATCTCGCTCCGCGCCCGACCCGCTCGGCCCAGGAGCTTCGACCTCGGTGTCTGATGTGACCTCGACGAAAGGGGACCGGGTTATACCAAAGGACATGAGCGACGATGCCGCCGACGTTCAACGCGTGCTGGCAGGCGACGTTGACGCTTACGCCGCGCTGGTGGATCGGTATTACGATCGCTGCGCGCGGTTTGCGATTCGGATGTTGGGAAACCGCGACGACGCGGAAGATGCGTTGCAGGCGACTTTCCTCCGTGCGTATCGGGCACTGAACCGGTACCAGGAGCGCGATCGTTTCAGCGCGTGGTTGTACCGGATTTTAGTGAATCAGTGCCGGAGCATTGCCGCACGGCGCGCCCATCGCGAGAAGGTGTTCGTTCGCGAGGAAGCGCTCCTGCTGAACGCCCCGGACCGAAGCACGACCTGGTCGGGTGAAGACGAAGAGTTCGTTCAGCGTGTGCTCAATGAGCTGGACCCGTTGTTGCGAGAAGCATTTCTCCTGAAATACATCGAAGAGATGAGCTACGAAGAGATGTCGGCGCTCACGGGTGTTGGCGTCTCTGCGTTGAAGATGCGTGTGAAGCGTGCGTGTGACCGGCTGCGCGAACGGTGGGAGCGGATCAAGCATGATTGAGTCGGAGCAGGATCCCTACGTGGAATGGATCGTCCGTGAGGCGCGGCGCCCGGTGGTCACTGACCCCCAGGCTCGTACGCGCATCATGGCGGCCGTCCGCGCGGAGCCGGTTCCCCGGCGCCGCTTGGCCGACACCAAGGTCTTCGCGCCGATCACCGCGCTCTCGTCAATCGTTCGCCGTATCGGCGAGCCTCGCACCTTCCGTCTCTCTCCCGTGGCGAGCACCCTCGTCGCCGCGGGCCTCGTCGGCATCGGTGTCATTGCCGGCGGGTTCACGAACAACCGGGGCGTCCGTTCGGGCGGCCAGCCTTCAGTTGGTGTTGCTACGCAGCCCCCGGTTTCCGACACGGTCGTCAAGTTCGTCGTCGTCGCGCCCCAGGCCTCGAAGGTCAAGCTCGTTGGTGACTTCAACGACTGGAGCGATACGAAGACCCCAATGGTCCGCGTCGCGAACAGCGCCGTATGGACCGTGACGCTGCCGCTGACGGCCGGACGTCATGTATACGCCTATCTGGTGGACGGTCAGTGGGTGAACGATCCGAGCGCGCCGCTCGCGCCGGACGACGGCTTCGGCCATCCCAACTCCGTTCGCATTGTCAGTCGAGGGCCCGCGCTGTGAGCCGTGCCTCCCGTTTTGGCGCCCCGAAGTCGTCCCCCGCGGTCGCGCAGGTCCCCCACCCGCACCACCGCCGAACGAGCATGCGCTCAACGCTGCTCGGCGCAGCGGCGCTGTTCCTCATGGGCGCGCTGCCGGCGGTGGCGCAGGACACCGATCCACTCGCCAAGCTCGATCCGAATAGCCGCTACCAGGTCGAATCCATCATCGATTCCGCCGAGTCGGCGGGAATTCCGACGCATCCCCTGCTGCTGAAGGCAATGCAGGGGCTCGCCAAGCACGCCGACTTCCGCAAGATCGTCGTCGAGGTTCGCAAAAAGTTCGGCTACCTGAAGACCGCCCACAGCGCACTCGGCGCGGTCGACGAGAACGAGCTCGATGCCGCGGCCGGCGTGCTCGAAGCCGGCGGCAAGCCCGACCAGATCAGCGAATTTCGCATCCGCCAGAAGAATCGCAGCGATCTCATGGCCTTTGCGATCTGGGCGGATTTCATCGGCCGCGGTGTGCCTCGCGATGAAGCGTTCACGGCGATTAACAAGCTCTGGCGTGACGGTGCGGACGACGCAACGTTCAACAGCTTGTGGAACAACGTCTCCGCGGACATTCTTAAAGGATTGAATCCCGGTGCTGCCTTGCAGAACCGAATTCGAGAGGGCCCCATGAGGGGACCAGCCGGCGCCGTTAAAACGCCGGAGACTCCGCAGGAGAACCAAAGCTCGGAATAACATGAACGAGCGGAAGGTCGCAATCCTCACGTTGGCTGCTGCGCTGCTGGTTCCCGCCCTACCGCGGGAGCTTGCAGCGCAACTTGTCTCCAAGCTGGAGGCCGGGCAGTACACCGTGTCGGATGGCGTGCTGCCCTTCACCGCATTCCGCATCGCGCCGAACTTCCAGTTCGATCGCCCGCACGCCCAGCTCAGCGCGCGCGGCTCGATGCTCGTCACCGAGCAGAATCTTCAAATCGCCGACGGCATCGTCTCCGGCACGTTCACCTCGCCGACGGTGTACGGCGTGCGCGCGGAAATGATCGGCAACGCCAGCCGCGCGGTGGACGATCGCTCGCTCGGCAGCGATCAAGTGGACGTGCAGACGCGCGTCCACTTGCTGTTCAGCCAGAACGGCGGATTGTGGTTGGGCGGCGGTGTCGCGCGTCCATGGCGAGTGGCCGTCGTGTCGTCGGCCGACGTCGTCGATGCGGGCGCCTGGGGCAAGGTCGGCGAATCACCGTCCGGGTTCGGCACCGCGACATTCACGGCCACCTTCACAAATTTCTCATTCAGCAAAGCTGCATCCGCCGCGGATACCACGTGCGCGGCGCTCGCCGGCCCGGCGCCGATCGCGGATCTCGGCGATTTGCGCGCGGTGTTCGCGAAATCTCCCGGCGCTACGGCCTGCGACCGGCAGTCGCGGTTCAGCGATCTCGAAGGCTCGATGCGCTGGGAGGTCGGCCCGCTCGAGCTGGCGGCGCAATCAGGCTATCGCTTCGGCAACGCCTACGACGTCACGCCTGACTCGCGTCGCTGGAGCTCGGCGATGGCGACGGTGTGGCTCAACGAACGCGTCGCGATCATCGGCGGCGGCGGGCGTCAACCGGCACTCCCGCTGCGCGGATTGCCCGCGCGCTCGTTCGCCATGGGCGGCCTCGAGATCGCGTACTCGCCGATCTCGAAGAACTCCGTGCCGGTCTCCATGCCGCACGCCATTCTCGTGAAAGACTTCGACATGCGCCCCGGCACCGGCGGCATGCAGAAGATCGTGATTCACGTGGGCGGCGTCGAAACCGTCGACGTCATGGGCGACTTCAGCGACTGGGAACCGCTCACGCTGGTTCGCCGCGGCCGCGATCTCTGGGAGCTGAACGTGCCGCTCTCCCCCGGCATGCATCAGATCAACGTGCGCGTCGACGGCGGTGCCTGGATGGCGCCGCCGGGACTGCCGACGGTGAATGATTCGTTCAATGGGTTCGTGGGGTTGATTGTGGTGCCTTAGGCGTATGGGGCATGGGCGTATGGGCGTATGGAAAAACAGAAGGGCGACGGATAATCCGTCGCCCTTTGTCGTTCGCTCATACGCCCATACGCCCACACGCCCACACGCCCACACGCCCACAATCAGTCCGCCGCCACCGTCCCGAAATCAAACCCAGGCACCGAGATCCTCGGAATCGGCTGGCCGATCACCTGCTCGATCAGCCGCACCATCGCGATCTCGTCGGGCGACATGAACGTGAACGCGTCGCCTTCCTTCGCCGCGCGGCCCGTGCGGCCGATACGGTGCACGTAGTCTTCCGCCTGCTGCGGCACGTCGTAGTTGACCACGTGCGTGATCCCGGAGATGTCGAGGCCGCGCTGCGCGATGTCCGTCGCGACGAGCACGCGGACCTTCCCGGCTTTAAAGTCTGCTAATGCCTTCGCGCGCTGCGGCTGCGTCTTGTCGGCGTGCATCGCCGTCGACTGGATTCCCTCGCGCTCGAGATGCCGCACCACGCGGTCGGCGCCGTGCTTCGTCCGCGTGAACACGAGCACCGAATCGAGATTCTCGTCCTTGAGCAACCGCGCGAGCAGCTCGCTCTTGCGGTCGCGCGGCACCGGATACACCGCGTGCGTCACCGTGTCCGCCGTCTGCGAGCGGCGCCCGACCTGCACCACGAGCGGCTTCCGCAGATACTTGCGCGCGAGCGCCTCGACCTCGGGCGGCATCGTGGCGCTGAACAACAGCGTCTGCCGGTACTTCGGAATGTCGGCGATGATGCGGTTGATCTGCGGCGCAAAACCCATGTCGAGCATGCGGTCCGCTTCGTCGAGCACCAGCACCTCGAGATCGTCGAACACGACGTTCTGCCGATCGAGATGATCGATCAACCGGCCCGGCGTCGCGACCACGATGTCCACGCCGGCGCGCAGCTTCTTCGTCTGCGGCTCGAGCGGCACGCCGCCATAGACCGGAACCACGTTCAGCTCCGAGTGACGCGCGTATTTGTGCACGCTCTCCTCGACCTGAATGCACAGCTCGCGCGTCGGCGTCAACACCAACGCTCGCGTACGGCGCGGTCCGCCCAGAAGCTGATTGACGATCGGCAGTGTGAACGCGGCGGTCTTGCCGGTGCCGGTCTGCGCCAGACCCATGACGTCGCGCCCCTTGAGCACGAGCGGAATGGCGTTGGCCTGAATTGGAGTTGGATGCTTGTAGCCGGCATCGCGAACGGCCTGGAGAACGGAAGGCGATAGGCCCAGTTCGTCGAAGGTGCGGCTCTCTGTGGCCGCTTCCTGCTCTACTTCAGTTGTGTGTTCTACCATGATCCCGGTGTGCGTCGCGGATGCTTTGCATGCTTTGCATCGGGGCCGCGCACCCGGGACCTTCCCGGGACCGATGACTTAAAAAAAGTGCCGGTGAGCGGAGGGCTCACTGGCGAACACGGCGGAGCGTTGTTCCGCGCTCCGCCAACACGAGGACCGTTGCGGCCCGCGCCTGCATCGATCGCTCGATGTCCTGCGCGCCGTCCCTCGCTGCCGCGACCATCCTGGCGGCCGCCCATGCCCCTAGAGACCCTGGGGCCGGCGACCCCTGCCGCGACGCTTCAATTGTCTCTAAAAATTTAACGCGTTCTGTGACTTATTGCTAGCGAACGCGAGCGAGGGACGTCCGGGTGAACAGTCTCACCCATCGGCTCGAAAAAAATCCGCCATCGCGCGATACGCCGGGTCCGGCGTCTCCTCCTGTACCGAGTGCCCACCAGGCAACGTCTGCGCGACCGCGCCGTGCAAACGACGCGCGTCCGCCTCGGTGTTGCCTATCAGACGATCCTGCGCTCCGAGCATCACCAGCGTCGGCACGCTGAGCGTCGCGGCGGTCTCGTTCGAGACGGGACGCCAATCAAACTCACCGAGACTGGCGCGCGCCGCGTACGCATAGCCCGGCAGCTGCGACGGCGACCAATACTCGTCGACGTCCTGCTCGCGCACATGCTCCGGCTTGGCGAACACGAGCCGCTCGAGAATGAGCCGCACCATGCTCCGCGGCACGAGCCGTCCGCCGAACATCCGGAACAACGCGGGCGGAGGAATGCGCGCCGCCCACAAGAACGGCATTGGCACGAGCCCGACGGGATTGATCAAGACCGCTCGCCGCACGCGCGTCGCACGCCGCAGTGAATAGTGCAACACGATGCCGCCGGCCATCGACTGACCGACCAGATGCGCGCGCTCGGCACCGAGCGCGTCGAGCAGCGCATCCACATCGCCGAGGTACGCGTCGAGCGAGTACGATCCACGGCAACTCGGCTTGTCCGACAGGCCGAATCCGCGCAACTCGGCCACGACCACGCGGAAACCGCGTTCGGCGAGCAGCGTGAACGCGTGGCGAAACATGTAGACGGGCGATCCCCAGCCGGGAAGCATCACCACGAGCTCGCCGTCGTCGCGCCCGCCTTCGGCGACGCGCAACTGTACGCGGGTCGAGAGCGCGACGTGTCGCTGCGTGATGTCGTTGCGGCCGGCGGGAAAAAGTTCCGATGGTGGACGCCGCCCGCCCATCAGCGTTTCATCATAGCGCGCCGTGCGACCAGGCCGATCACACCGTCTCGATCGTGCGGCCGGTCAGTCGCGCGATGAGCCCGAGCCGGAAGGTGACGTCCGTCCAGCGTTCGTCGCCGCTCGGGTGATCCTCGAGCGGATACATCGGCCAGAGGAACGGATTCCCGCTGCGCGGCGCGGCCGCGCCTTTGTGCGGATGCCACACGCCGCTCGCATCGCGGTCGTCCAGGAAGCGATCGAACAGCTTGCACCAGTTGTCGTTCTTGCGCAGGAAGCCGAGTCGGGCCATCAGCTCGAGCCACGTGATCGCGAACACCACGTCCTCGTCGGCGACGTTGCGGTTCGGCAGCATGTCGCCGAGCACCAGGTGCGGCTGCGCGATGACCTTCTTGCCGCACATCTGCACCGCTTCCTGCCGCGGCAGCGGCTGCGACAGATGATGATACAGGAGTTCGATCGCGTCGTGATGCTCGGTGCGGAACAGCGGCATGTACGCGAGCATGAGCAGCGCGTAGAGCGACGGCGGCGCCGCTTCGGGCGGCAGAACGTGCTGGTTGCCCACGCGCACGAACGGCTTCTGGGCGTGCGGCGAACGCAGATACGACGCGACGCGCTCGAGAATGCGGCGAGCGGCGCCGCGCAGCCGGGGATCGCCCTCGTAGCCCGCTTGCGCGAGCGTCGCGGCCGCGGCCTCGCGCAGGATCGCGCGGCCGCGCTTCGCCATGTCCTCGTCGTTGCCACTTTTGGTATTAGCAAACTCGAACAGGTAATCCGGATCGTCGTCTTCGGCCAACAAGCGGAACAGCACGCGCCGCGCGTGCACGAGCGGCGGCGTGTCCTTGTCCCAGCCGTATTCGAGCAAGCGTCGCACGGCGTTGATCGTTCCGATCCCATCGAAATTTTCGCCGCGAGCGGACGGGAGCGTCAGCATTGTGTGATTCCACGTACCGTCCGGTCCCTGCGCAATCGCCAACGTCAATGCAGGACGATGCGTAAAGGGGAGAGATGCGATTTGAGGATTGATCGCGCCTTCCGCGGAGGGACTGGCGACCTCAGTGACCGAGCGGTACCGGATTGGTGCCGAGGCGTGTTCGCTGAGCCAGCTGAGCGGAAAAGAAACCGGAGGTGACGGCGGCGCCGCAGCCGGAGTCAGTGGCGATGCGGTCGACGGCGTAGCCGGCGAAGTACCCGACGGAGTCGGTGGGAGTGAAGTGGGCGGCAGCGTCACGAAAGTCGCTCGTTTCGACTGAAAGTACCCATCGCATCGTGACTGGTTCGAAACGTCCTGATGCGTAATTCATGCAGGGCGGGTAAGGATACAAGATTTCAGTAGTTGCGCTAGGGGGCGACAGCTAAGTCGTTGCCGCCCAAACATTTTGTCGCTGCGCGGGTCTTGGCGCGCCCGTAGCTGATGTCGCAGTTCTGTGCCGATGGTGCTCAGACTGGCGTCTCAAGCGCGCACGACGAAGAAACCAAAACTCTCCATTGGGGGCAAATGCACATGAAGAAGATGATCAAGATGGCAGTGACGGCGGCCGCGATGTTCGTCGCGGTTACCACGGTCGCGAAGGCGCAGGACGCGCAGCAGCAGGGTGGCCGCCGCGGCGGCCGCGGCCCGAACGTCGTGGCGCTCCTGAAGGATTCGCTCCACGTCTCCGACGCGGTCGCGGCCAAGGCCGACTCGATCGTCAAGGAGTTCCAGGCGAAGCAGCAGCCGCTGATGGAAGCCGCTCGCGGCGGCGACGCCGATGCGCGCACCAAGATGCAGGACCTGCGCAAGCAGCAGAGCGAAGCCATCAAGGCCCTCCTCACGGATGAGCAGAAGGCTGCGTACGACAAGCTGACCGCCGGCATGGGCGGCCGTCGCGGCGGCGGCACGCGCTAAGTATCAGCGCTCCGCATTCCGCACGACTCGAACGACCCGCACTACCGCACGTCCAACGCGGGCCGTCACTCCGGTGACGGCCCGCGTTAGTTTGTAAACACCCATCCATGCGCGGCGAATTCCTCGATCTCTCCGGCGCGCGGCTGTACTACTACGCCGCCGGCACCCGCGGCGCCGGTGTGCCGGTAGTCTTCATCCACGGCTTTCCGACGTCCGGACATCTCTGGTCCGAAGTCGTTCCGCTCATGCCGCACGGCCACCGACTGGTCGTGCTCGACTTGCTCGGCTACGGACGCAGCGACCGGCCGCTCAACCGTCCGGTCGACGTTCGCGCACACGCCACGCGCGTCATCGCCGTGCTCGACGAGCTGCGGATACCACGCGCCTGCGTCGTCGGTCACGGCATCGGCGGAGGCGTCGCGCAATCGCTGGCCATTCGCCACCCCGCGCGCGTGTCGCACCTCTGCCTCATCGACAGCGTCGCGTTCGACCGCTGGCCGACGCTCGAGGCCCGCATCGCGCGCGCGTCACTCGCCGTCACGCGATACCTGCCGCCCGAGCTCCTGCTCCGCGTCGTGCGGCGCGACATGCAGCGCGGATACGCCGACCACGCGCGCGCGACGCACTCGATCGAACTCTATCTGCGTCCGTTCAAGGAGCACGACGGCCGGCGGGCGCTCGTCTCGCACATTCGCGCGCTGACGAGCCGGGAGACGATCAAGCTCGGACGGCAACTCGGAAAGATCCGCGCGCCGACGGCGATCGTATGGGGCGAGCACGATCGCGTCATGCCGTTGAGCGTCGCGCGGCGGCTCGAGGCGGCCATCGCGGGCGCGACGCTCGAGGTGCTGCCCGATGCGCGGCACTTCACGCCCGAGGAAGCGCCGCGGCAGATCGCGGACAATATCGAGGCGTTGTTGGGGCGCTGAGCGGTGGGCGGCGAGCGCTGGGCGCTGGGCGCTGGGCGGCGGAACGACGTTGGGATTGACCAGCGCGCCGTTTAGAGCTTCCTCAACTCCTCCGCCGCCTGCACCACATGCCCGATCTCGCGCGACAGCGCCCGCGCCTCCTGCGTCGCGCTCGTGTTGTCCCCCTCGATCGAGCTGCCCAGCCCGGACGAGCGCAACTTTAGCAAATCCAGCTTCAAATTCTGTAACATGAGGCTGGCGCTCTCGAGCTGATTCGCCAGCGACCGCCGCCGCTCGAGCAGCTCGTGCAGCGACTGGCGCTGGCGCTGGAGCAGCGCCAGCCGGCGATCGCGATCGGGCGTGTCCGGCTCCGTCTGCATGGATGCGATCCGCGTATCCAGCGAGCCGAGCGAGGCACCCGACACGTCCGCATCGAGGCGATGCAGCGTCGTTGCCACCGCGCCGACGCGCGCCGCGAGCGCGTCGACGGTCGGTCCCACGTCGGGAATCAACTCGCGCTCGACCGGACCCAACGCGGCGGCAATCTCACGCATCAACATCCGATCGGCCGCCGCGCGCCGAACCGCCTCGCCATGGAACCCGGCCAACACGTCGCTCGGCGCCAGCTGCGCCGCGGCTTGCTCGGGCGTCATCGCGGACGCACGTGCCGCGAGTTGCCCAACGGGCGCGTTCTCAGGGCGACCGGAGTCCGCGCGAATCTTCTTGGTGATGCCCTTCTTGAACGCGTCGATCGGTCCGATGCCCTCGGACCAGATCGATCCTGCCCGCTTCAAGACGCCGACGAACATGAAAGCGCTCGGGATCAGGAACCACGGCCCCGGGCCGTGCGTCGCGACGTTGATCCCGAACAGCATCGTCGACCACCCCATCCAGCCGAACACGTGCCGCCGAAAGGAGGCGACGCGCTCTTCGAGCGGTCGCTCGTCGTAGCTCTTGTACCGCAGCGGGTAAATGACGCGGTCATTCATCAGTACCCCTACGCCGCCGGCTTGCGTAAGTTGCTGCCGAATCGCGACGCGCCGCTGCGCGCGGTACCACTCCCGTAGCTCGCGGCGCGACAGCCCTTGAGGCGGCAAGGGGAATGGAGCCGGTTGAGGCACCGGTGCAGGCGGCGCGGGCATCATCGGCGGGACGGATTGCAGCGCGTCGAACCTGTCGCGCGCGCCGTCGATCCGATCGCGCGCCGTATCGACCTGATCGCGCGCACTGTTGCCGCGCGGCTGCGTAGCACCGTCCAGCGCATCACGAAACTCGGCGGCGTCCGAGAAACGATCCTCGGGCCGCTTCGCGAGGGCGCGATCGACGGCCACCGCGAGATACGCCGGCACGTCCGGCCGGCGATCGCGAATCGGACGCGGACGTTCGGACACGTGCTTCACGAGCATCGCCGGCGTGTTCGCCGCCTTGAACGGCGTCTCGCCGACGAGCATGTGATAGCCGACCACGGCCAGCGAATAGAGATCGCTGCGGCCGTCGACCTCACGCTCGCCGATCGCTTGCTCCGGCGACATGTAGGCGGGCGTCCCGACCGCGACGCCCGTGACCGTCAACCGCGTCTCACCCGCCGCCGCGCGCGCGATGCCGAAGTCGGTGACCATCGGCCGGCCGCTTGCCCGGTCGATCAGGATGTTGTCCGGCTTGATGTCGCGGTGCACGACGCCGCGGGCATGAGCATACGCTAAAGCATCCGCCACGTCGCGCAGCACGCGCACGGTTCGGTCGATCGGCCACGCACCCTCGCGCGCGAGGCGCGCGCCGAGGCTCTCACCGTCCACGAACGCCATGACGAAGTACACGAGGCTGCCGCCGTCCACCTCGTCGACGCTGTAGATCTGAACGATGTTCGGATGATTGAGCTGCGCCGCCGTCTGGGCTTCGCGAATGAATCGCGTGCGGACGTCGGGGTTGAAGGCGACGTCCGGCGGAAGAACCTTGATCGCGACGGTGCGATGCAGGCGAAGGTCAGTCGCGCGATAGACCACCGCCATACCGCCGCGCCCGATCTCGTGCTCGATCAGGTAATGTTCGCCGACCGCGACCGTGACGCGATCGCGCAGGTAGTCGTTCACACCGCCGGCCTAGCGGGCGGCCTTGCGACTCGCGGGACGCGAGCCGGTGCCGCGCATTTCGTCGGAGACGTACAGCGCGCTGTCCACGCTATCGGCGAGATTCAGCGCGTCCATCGCCAACGACGTGATGTGCTGCGGCGTCTGCGAGCCGGCACTCAGCCGAATGAGATCGTACTTGATGTTCTGCAGCGCGACGACGCACGTCTCGAGCTTGGCCGCGAGCGCATCGCGGCGGTTGGTGAGATCGGCCACGCCGCGACGGTCGCGCTTGAGCTTCGCCAGGCGCCGCACGCGCTCTTCACTGCCGGCCGCATCGAGCGGATTCGCGGCACCTTCGAGCCGCGTGATCTCCGACTCGATCGCATCCACACCCTGCGCCGCCATGCTCCGTTCGAGATCCGACATCGCCACCGCCATGAACTTCACCTTCTCGGCGAGTGCGTCGGCGGACCGGCTGACGTCCGGAATGCGCGAACGCTCGGCGTTCGGCATGCGGTCGAGCAGGCGAAGAATTTCCATGCGGTCGGCTTCGGCGCGGCGCACGCGATCGGCGTACGCGCCCGCGACGGCCGCGACGTCGCTGCCCGTTCCTGTCGAGTACGACGCGCCCGGCAACGGCGGCATCATCCCGCCGCTGCGGCGCGCGACGCCGCGTGCGCGACGCTGCTCGCGCATCGCCTGGCGCTGATTGCGGTCGAACGACGCGCGCACGTACGTCAGGAAGTCCTCGGCCACGTCGATGAGATCGCGATCGCGGGGCTGGCGGAACACATCGCGCCAGTCGTAGCCGTCGGCCCACAACTTGGCGTACTTGAACGCGATGTAGATGCTCCACAGCACCGTGATGCCGAAGACGTCGGTCGATCCAATCATCGAGGCGATCACGATCACCGCATTGACGAACAGGTAGGGCGCCAGAAGCCGCCGAAACTTGGCCACCGGTTCGGCGTTCCACCGGCGGTACTCCTCGGGCGTGGGCGCCGACACCGCATACAGCTCGTTCGTCTGCGCCGCGGCATAGGGATTCGATGCGCGCGGCAGCGGCGGCGGTCCGGCGAACGGAGCATTCGCCGGCGCGGTGCTGTACACGGGCCGTTCCAGCGTCGGCATACGTCCGGTATCCAGCGCGAGTACGACGGCGTTCGCGTTGGGGAATCGGTTCGCCGGATCCTTTTCGAGAAGCGTCATGATGACGCTCGCGAGATCGGGCGGCACGTCCGAACGGCGCTGCTCGACGGGCGTCGGACGTTCGGAGATGTGTTTCACGAGAATCGCCGGCGTGCTGTTCGCGATGAACGGCGGCTCGCCCGTCAGCATCTGGTAGCCCAGGATGCCGAGCGAGTAGAGGTCGGAGCGGCCGTCGATGGTGCGCTCGCCCGCGGCCTGCTCCGGCGACATGTACGTCGGCGTTCCGATCGCGATCCCGGTCGCGGTCAGCCGCGAGTCGCCTTCGCTGACCGCGCGCGCGATACCGAAGTCCGTCACCATCGGGCGGCCGCTGCCGGCGTCGATGATGATGTTGTCCGGTTTGATGTCGCGATGAATCACCCCGCGCTCGTGCGCGTACGCGAGTGCGTCGGCGACGTCGCGCAGCGTACGTCGCGTTTCCTCCACGGACAGCGCACCGTGATCGTGCAGACGCTTGGCGAGATTGTCTCCGGTGATGTACGCCATCACGAAGTAGACGATGCCCTCCGCCTCGTCGACCGCGTAGATGTCGACGATGTTCGGATGATTGAGCTGGGCCGCCATTTCCGCTTCGCGCAGAAAGCGCGTTTTGATTTCGCTGCGGAACGCCAACTCCGGAGGCAAAACCTTGATGGCGACCGTGCGCTTCAGGCGTCGATCTTTCGCCCGATAGACGACGCCCATTCCGCCGCGGCCGATCTCGGTATCCAACTCATAATGCGGGCTGAGCACGCGCTCGACATGCGTGCGCAGCTCGACATCTGACGATGGTACTACAGGATCCGACAAGCGCTTAGCTCGGGTTGCGGACGGTTGGCCGGGGCCGTGAGCAGAAGGCGGGTAGAATGACGCATTTTAGCATACGTGGAAAGTTCCGGGAAGGATACGAACCGGCCCGGAGCCGGATTAACCGCTATTGACCGCGCCGAACCGGCAGCCCGTGTCGGCAGTACACGCGGCCAAATCCCGGAATTGCTGCCAGGCTGACGGGATTTGCTGCGCGCGTGATATGCACTTGATGGTCAAGCCAAGTTCCTGATGTCTTAAGTTGATGCATAGCACTGGTTAGCGATACGGGTCGCTCGATGGAATGGAGTGTGCGACTCGCGGCGGCACTGCTGTGCTATCTCTCACTACCTGAGAACGCCCATGGCAACACGCCAGACACTCCCAGTTCTCCCCCTGCGGGGAACTGTCATCTTCCCGGGTCTCACCGCGCCCATCGCGGCGGGCCGACCGGGCACGCTCCGCGCAATCGAGGCCGCCCTCAAGGGTGAACGGTTGGTTTTCGCCGTTGCGCAGCGCGATAACACCGACGAGCCGACGCCGGACATTCTCTACTCGATGGGCGTCATCGCGCGCATCGGGCAGATCCAGCGCGGCCTGGGCGGCGTGCAGCTGCTGCTCCAGGGTGAGCAGCGCGCCACCGCTCTGCAATACAACACCACCGAAGGCTATCTCAGTGCCGTCGTGATGCCGGTCGACGAGATGAAGCCGGTCAGCGAGAACGATCCGACCTTCGTCGCCCTGCACAAGGAACTTCGCGAACGTGCCGCCGAGCTCGGTGAGCGGCGCGGGCTTCCGGAAGAGGTCGTTCATCAGGTGCTCGACGCCGTGACCGATCCCGGCCGTTTCGCCGATCTCGTCGCCGGGTACATCGAGCTTCAGCCCCCCGAGAAGCAAGGCCTGCTCGAGACGCTGAGCGTCGAGGAGCGGCTGCGCCGCGTGCTCGTGCACGTCCAAAAGCAGATCGGCATGCTCGAAATGCAGGAGGAGATCAAGTCGCAGGTCCAGGAAGAGCTGGGCGAGCGACAGCGCGAGATGTACCTCCGCGAGCAGATGAAGGCCATTCAGAAAGAGCTCGGCGACGACGATCAGTCGAAAGAGATTACCGAGCTTCGTGAGAAGCTGGAGAAGCTCGATCTGCCGAAGGAAGCCAAGCAGGAAGTCGAGCGTGAGCTCGGCCGCCTGGAGCGCTCGGGCCGCGAGTCGATGGAGGCGCAAGTCATTCGCACCTACCTCGAGTGGATCGCCGAGTTGCCGTGGAGCAAGCGGACCGACGACAATCTCGATCTCTCACACGCGCAGACCGTTCTCGACGAGGATCACTACGGTCTGCCCGACGTGAAGGATCGCGTGCTCGAGTTCCTCGCCGTGCGCCAGCTTCGCGCGCACCAGCTCGAGGAAGAGATGAAGCAAACGGGAGAGATGCCCATCTCGAAGCTGAAGGCCGCGAAAGACGATGCAACGCCGCAGCTCGGTAACAACTCGATCGAAGACAAGCAGATCACCGACGTGAAGGAGGCGAAGGCCCGCGCGATGGCGAAGGGCCCGATCCTGCTGTTCGTCGGTCCTCCGGGCGTGGGCAAAACGTCGATCGCCAAGTCCATCGCGCGCTCGCTCGGACGTGAATACGTACGCGTCGCACTCGGCGGCGCACGCGATGAGGCGGACATCCGCGGTCATCGTCGCACGTACGTTGGTGCGATGCCCGGCCGCATCATCCAGGGCATGAAGCAGGGCGGCAGCAAGAATCCCGTCTTCCTGCTCGACGAGATCGACAAGCTCGGCGTGTCGTTCCAGGGCGATCCCGCGAGCGCGCTGCTCGAGGTGCTCGATCCCGCGCAGAACGACAACTTCACCGATCACTATCTCGGCGTGCCGTTCGATCTCAGCGAAGTGCTGTTCATCGCGACCGCGAATTTCATTCAGAACATTCCGGGACCGCTGCTCGACCGCATGGAAGTCGTGGAGTTCGCGGGCTACACCGAGCGCGAGAAGGCCGAGATCGCGAAGAAGTATCTCATTCCGCGCCAGCTCGAGGATTCGGGGCTTGGCGACAAGAAGGTGAGCTTCACCGACGAAGCCGTGATGGCGGTGATCAGCAAGTACACGCGCGAAGCGGGTGTGCGCCAGCTCGAGCGGCAGGTTGGCGCCGTCGCGCGCAAGGTGGCGCGTCGCATCGCGGCGGGCGACAGCGGGATGATCGACGACGGAAAGATCGACGCCGACGAGGTGCGCGAGCTGCTCGGTCGTCCACGGGTGCATCCCGAGCACGCGGCGGAAGAGAACGAGATCGGCGTCGCGACGGGCATGTATTACACGCCGGCGGGCGGCGACATCATGTTCGTCGAAGCCGCGATCCGTCGCTTGTTTGGCTACGGCCAGCGGGTCACCGACGACGAGAAGACCCAGGTGAGCGGCTGGGGCAACGTGTCGCTGATCCTGACCGGCCAGCTCGGCGACGTGATGAAGGAATCGGCCCGCGCGGCGATGACCTACGCGGCGACGCACGCGCAGAGTTTAAAGATTCCTGAAGATCGCCTTGGCTCGATCGAAGTGCACATTCACGTCCCGGCCGGCGCCATTCCGAAAGACGGTCCGTCCGCGGGAACGACGATGTCGACGGCGCTCGTCAGCGCGATGTCGGGCCGCCCCGTGCGGCGCGACGTCGCGATGACCGGCGAGATCACGCTGCGCGGCCGGGTGATGCCGATTGGCGGCGTGAAGGAAAAGGTGCTTGGCGCGCATCGCGCCGGCATCACGACCATCATTCTGCCGAAGGACAACGAAGCGGACATGGAGGACATCCCGGAAGACGTCCGCAAGCAGCTCACGTTCCACTGCGTGAGCACGCTCGACGAGGTGTTCGCCATCGCGTTGCTCCCGGTTCCGACCGACGAACCGGTGAAGCCGGCGCTGATGGAGGAGATCGAGCAGAAGGCGGAGACGAAGGTGGCGTGATCGAGCCGCGGGGATAACTTAGCGGGCCTGGGATGAGTTTCTCCCGGGCCCGTTTCGTTTCTGGGAGACCGATGCCACGCAACGCCATCAAGCGCGTCGACAACACGATCGATCACATCCTCGCCAACACGACGGCGCAGCTTCCGCCGCTCGTGTTGAACGACGTCGCCGACATGGTAACGACGAAGTATCCGCGCGCCGACCTGCAGGAGCTCAATGCGCTGAAGGCGATGTCCGTCTCCTTATCGGTCAAGCGGCATATCGGCGCGGCGGTCGCGAAAGGTGACGAGACCGAGCGGAAAGACCGTCGCGCGATCGAGCTGCTCTGGAAGTGCATGTCGAGCGTTCCCGTCGATCACAATCGCGCGATGTCGATCGCGCCGGGCCAGGCGGGCGCCGAGCTGGCGCGCGTCCTGAAGCGTGCCGCCGTCTTCGCCTCGGCGCGCGGAGCGGCGCACGTCTTCAACAACGAGTTTGCCACCTCCCCACTCACGTTCATTCGAGCCAACAAGATCAAGCTGTGGGGCGACAGTTCCGGAGCCGTGTTATACACGAACTTGAATGCGCACATCGCCCGTAACGTGCTGACCCACTACTTTTGGTACCGGCCGCAGGAAGACGCGTTCAACATCAGCCCGACGAACCATTCGGTGGAAGGCGCGTCGCATCAATTTCAGGCGATCAACGTGCCGGCAATTCACTGGTCCGAGGTGCCGCGGCGAGGCGCGACCGCGGCGCCGGCGGCGCCAATTCCTCACGGCTTCGATAGTGTGATGGCGACGCACCTGGCCGGCGCGCCGTGGATGTTCACGACGCAGCTGACCGGTTGCACGTTCTGCTACCATGCGAATGGCAACAAGGCGTACGCGGCGCACATTCTCGTGCGCAAGTCCGGTGGCCCCGTCGGCATGTCCGGCGGAATGCTCGCGAATCAGCTCATGGGGAACGACCCGAGTGTTCCCGGTGCGCGTTTCATCAACGTCAACGGCAAGCCCGCGCCGGAGATTTACGGCATGACCGCGGGCAACGCACAGGTGATCGCCGGCAACTCGTTCTATCCTGACGTGAACGCGAGCCCCACGAAGTGGGTGTACATCTTTGGTCAGTTGCTCAACGACAGTTGGCGGATCTACACGCAGGAAATCGGACACAACGAGACGGTAGTTCACACTCGGCAGCTGTATTGAAATGCGTCGCTGGCGTCGCGTGAGTTTCGCGAGAGTTTCGCGTGAACCGCGCGTGAGCGCTGCGTGGGCGTTACGTGACATGGCGACACCATCCGACTTCATTCTTTCCGGAGTTCGAATGCAACGAGATCTGACAGTGACCGGACCCGTCGCGCTGGCCGTTCTTCTCGTCGTAGGCAGCGCGCTGCCTGCGAGCGCGCAGCGCGGCGGCCGCGGTGGGAATACGGTGAATCAGCCCGCATCCGCATCCGCGGACACGGCAGCGGCAGGTCCACGGCGAGGCGCCGTCGGCGCGATGACGACGCACGATATCGTGGCGATGACGGAAGCGCCGCCGACGGTGACGCATCACTCGGTCAGCGTGCGCGGCCAAACCATCAACTACACGGCCACCGCCGGCGTGCTGCCGATTCGGAACGACCAAACCGGTAGCGTCGAAGGCGGCATGTACTACGTCGCCTACACGCGCGACGGCACGAACGCATCGACTCGGCCGATCACGTTTGCCTTCAACGGCGGGCCCGGCTCCGCGACCGTGTGGCTGCACCTCGGCGCGTTTGGTCCGAAGAAAGTGAGATTGATGCCCGACGGCAGCGCGCCGCCGCCGCCCTACAGCTTCGAGGACAATCAGAACACGCTGCTGGATCAGACGGATCTGGTGTTCATCGACGCCGTGGGCACGGGCTACAGCCGCGCGGCGAGCCAGTCGCTCGGCGCGCGCTTCTGGGGGCTCGACGAGGATCTGAATTCGTTCCGCGAGTTCATTCGCTTGTATCTCACGCGGTTCGATCGCATGGGATCGCCGAAATTCCTGGCCGGCGAGAGCTACGGTACGACCCGCGCGTCGGGGCTGTCGGGTCTGTTGGCGGACGACGGTATCGCGCTGAACGGCGTGGTGCTCATCTCGTCGGTGCTCAACTTCGAGTACTCGTCACAGACGCGCGGCAACGACATCGGATTCATCAACTTCCTGCCGACGTACGCGACGACGGCGTGGTATCACAAGAAGCTGCCGGCTGACTTGCAGCGCCTCACGGTCGACCAGATCGCGCAGCAGGCCGAGAAGTTCGCGATGGGCGACTATGCGAGTGCGCTCATGAAAGGCAACAGGCTCTCGGCGACGGAACGTCAGGCGACCGTCGATCAACTCGCGCGGCTCACCGGATTGTCGAAGAGCGTGATCGAGCAGAATGATCTCCGCGTCTCGCTACAGACGTTCGACGGTGAGCTCATGCGCGACCAGCAGGTCACGGTTGGACGACTCGATACGCGCTTCACCGGCTTCGCGCCGTTCGGCGGCGGCGGCGGCCGCGGCGCCGGCGGCCCGGGGATCGGCAGCGTCGGCGATCCGAGCGACGTGTCGATTCGGAATACGTTCACGCCGGTGCTGACGGACTACACACGCCGCGAGCTTGGCTACCGCAACGAGGACACGTATTACATCCTGGGCGGCGGGATCGGCCGGTGGAACTATCCGCAGAACACGTACGCGACGGTTGTTCCAAATCTTGAACGAGCGTTTGCTAAAAACCCGTACATGCGCCTGTACGTGGCCGAAGGGTATTACGACGCGGCGACGCCGTATTTCGCCGTGGAGTACACGCTGTCGCACATGTCGATCGATCCGCGCGTGCAGAAGAACATCACGACCGGGCGGTTCGATGCGGGGCACATGATGTACATCGACGAGCCGAGCATGAGGAAGCTGCGCGCTGACCTGGACAAGTTTTATCGAGAGGCGGTGCGGGAGAACGCCATCCCGTAAGGGATGATCGTGGTGTGGCGCGCCGCGGTGAGGCCGGCGGCGCCTGCGGCGCGCCGATGGTTGGGCCGCGACGACTGCTTCGCGATGGTGGGGCCGCGCCGAAGCCGCGGGCCCAACTTACGCGGCCTTAGGCCGCGGCCCCAACCATCCGCGCGCAGCGCGGGCCTCACCCGCTCGTCAGAGCGTCTTCAGGTACGCAACAAGATCAGCCTGCTGCGCTGCCGTCAGATTGAGCGAAAACACGGTGTTGTAATGCGTGACCACATCGGCGAGCGTCTTCGCGCTGCCGTCGTGGAAATAGGGCGCGTGCGTCGCCAACCCGCGCAGCGGCGTCGTGCGATACTTGCCCGTCACGCTGCGCGCCGCCGTGGTCCCATCCACGCCGATTTCGCTCGCCGAGTGCAGAATGCCTTGATTGATGTCCGTGAACAGCGTGCCCGTGTGACACGTCGAGCAGCGCCCCGCACCATCGAACAACGCTTGGCCGCGCGAGGCAGCGGCGACGTCGATCGTCGACGCGTCCGGCTTCGGCGCGGTGAGACTCAATTGATATTGGCGCAACGCCGGCAACAGCGGCGCGACGATCTCGGGCGCATTCGTCACCGAGATGCCGAGGCGCGGATCCTTGAACGTTCCGTGCCCGTGCATCTGCGTCACGGCCACGTACGCGTTCCAGTACGAGACCGTGTCGTCGCCCGTGTAGATCTCCTTTTTCACGCCGTTGAGCCCGTATGCCGGCGGAATGACGTCCGGAGAATTTTTGCCGTCGAAGTTGATGCGTGCGTCGTACTTGCCCGGGCCCCACGTATTGAGAATCGCCTTGAGCGCCGGCGAGACGGCCGGCGACAGCGCCACGATCGCTCCGACGTTCAGATCGTGATTCGGCCATCCATCCAAACGGTGGCCGATGCCCGGCGCGAACGCGTTGTCGACCGTCGAGTGACACAGCGCGCACGTGATGCCGAGTCGCGTGAGCGAGTCCTTGCCGTTGATCGTCTGCACCGTACCCTTGAGCCCGACGACCGCGCCGAGCTTGAGAAGGGTGACCGTGGTCGCAGGGTCGTTGAGGTTGACCTGTCCGGCCGCGATGGCGCTCGCGACGGCCGCCGGCAGCGTGTCCATGTCGACCTTGAGACCGACCGCGAGCGCGGTCGCGGGACTGACACCGCCCTGCACCACGCTGTTCATGTGCAGCGTATCGGTCCAGTAGGTCTCATCGCCGAACGTGTTGAAGCGGAAGATGTCTTTGCCCTGCGCGACGAGGGCGGGGTCCAGCGTCTCGAGCTGAACCGCCGGCTGAGTGTTGTTGTTGGAGTCGTCGCACGCGGTGAAGATGCTCGCGACGGCGATCCCGAACCCGACGAGTGCTGCGATGCCAACCGACGAATGGCGGCGGTGATCCATGGGGGCCTCCCTGGTAAGCACAATATGTCATGTGAATAATGGACATATTGGGGATTTGGTTCCCATGCGCCAGACTGCGAGCCGCGTGCCGCGTCGCTCTTTCACCACCGGCGCGCGAGCGCCGGCCTTACCGACTGGGAGTCCTGACCGGCGGAAAGAGGGGTCCCCACGCCGGCACCTTCCACGGATTATTCCTCAGCTCGGCTGGCTCCGTCCCCGGAATGAAATACTCCACGTACCGCTTCTCCGGCGACGTACTCGGCGTCGCCAGCAGACCCGTGTCGCGATCGAGCTCGGCGTACACCAATCCATCCGGCGGCGCCGGCCAGCCCTGCGTCGATCGGCCTTGGTAATACCGACCCATCATCTGACCCCAGATCGGAGCGGCGAGCAATCCGCCCACCGCACCCGGCGCGATCGTCTTCGCCTTGTCGAAGCCGATCCACACCGCCGCGACAACGTCCGGCGTCATGCCGATGAACCACACGTCGACATTGTCGTTCGTCGTGCCCGTCTTGCCCGCCACCGGAATGTTGTACGGCACCGCCTTCCTCGCGGCCGTACCACTGCCGCGCTCAGCCACGTCGCGCATCATGTCGCGCACGATGAACGCGACGCGCGGATCGAGCGCCTGCTGCGGCGTCGACGGCGGACGCTGGTACACGGTGCGGTTCGAGAGATCCGTGATCTGCGTGATGAACCGCGGCTGTACGACCTGGCCGTTGTTGGCGAACGCGGTGTACGCCGCGACCATGTCGATCGGGTGCACGGACGACGCACCAATCGCGCTCGCCGGCACCGGATCGATGCGCGTGCTGATGCCCATGCGTTGCGCCAGCGCGGCGACCGAATCCATGCCGACGCGAAGCCCGAGCTCGATCGCGACCATGTTGCGCGAGTGCACGAGGCCTTCGCGCATCGTCATCGCGGTCGTTGTCGGCACACCTTCCTTCCACACCTTATAACCCCAGAACTTTCCGTCGATCTCTTCCGGCTTGTACACGTCGCCGGTGATGAGCGGAATCTCGAGCGACGTGTCCGGCACGATCGTATTGGCCGAGATGCTGTCGTCGATCGCCTTCGCGTAGACGAATGGCTTGAACGACGAACCGGGCTGACGCAGGCCTTGCACGGCGCGATTGAACGGCGCGCGCGCGTGATTGCGGCCGCCGACCAATGCGCGGATGTCACCGGTGTATGGATCGATCGCGACCGCGGCCGCTTGCAGATAATCGCTGTCTCGGCCCCTCGCCGCGGCTTGCGTCAAATGCTTGTAGCCCTTCTGCGCCTCGATGCGGTTCGTGCCGTCGATGACCGCCTCGACCGCCTGGCGCTGCAGCGCGGGATCGAGCGTCGTATAGATGCGATATCCGCCGTTGATCACCGGAATGCCGGCACGCTCAGCCTGTTGCTTCACGGCGTCGACGAAGTACCCCGAGTTGGCCGACATGCCCGCGTTCGGCGCGGTGACCACCGGCTCGGCCTTCGTTTTATCGGCGAGCTCCTGCGTGATGTACTTCTGATCCACCATCATCTGCAGGATCAGATTGCGGCGCGCCATCGCGGCTGCGGGATGCGTGATGGGATCGTACTGCGGCTGCGATTTCGGCAGGCCGGCGATCGTCGCGGCTTCGGCAAGTGTGAGCCGCGCCGCGGGATGACCGAAGTAGTGCAGCGCCGCGGCCTCGACGCCGTACCAGCCGCGGCCCAGGTTCACCTGATTGAGATAGGCCTCGAGGATCTGATCCTTCGTGTAATGGCGTTCCATCTCGCGCGCCGCTTCCTGCTCGTGAAACTTGCGCGCGATGCCCGCGGTGCCGCTCACCTGCGAGCGGTCGATGAGATCGGGATGCATGTACCCGACGAGCTGCTGCGTGATGGTGCTTCCGCCGCCGCGATTCCTGCCGAGGATTTTGCCGACCACCGCGGCGCTGACGGCTTTGACGTCGACGCCGTCGTGCTCGTAGAAGCGCTGGTCTTCCACTGAGATGAACGCCTTCGGCACATACCACGGCAGCGACTTGATCGAGACGCTGTAGCGGATCTCGCGGCCGATGTCGCCGATCAGCGAACCGTCGCGCGCGAGGACGCGGGACGCCTGCGCAAGCTGAACGATCTGCCACGCCTCGCCGGTACTCTGGGCGGGCTGCTGGGCACCGACCGCGGCGGCGGCGGCGGCGAATACTATGACTGCGGAATATCGAAAATTCTTCACGGCTGCGGTCAGGTGAGTGCTGAATACTACCCGTAAATGACCACGGAGATCGCCGGGAGTCACGCCGGGGCCCGGTGCCGGCCGACTAGCACCCATCCAGTACCTGTATAGTACCTTTCACGCATGTCCCAGCTCGTCCATCTCGCGCTCGTTCAACTCAAGCCGCGCAAGGGCGATTACGCCGGCAACCTGCGGCGCCTGGCGCCCGTATTCGAGCAGCTCGACCACCTCGAGCCGCGGCCCATGGTCGCGTGCTTCGCCGAATCGGCGCTGACGGGCTATTTCCTGGAAGGCGGCGTGCGCGACAACGCCGTGACCGCGGGTACCTTTGCGGCCGATCTCGACCGCGTCTACCGCGAGACCGTTGCGAGCCCGCGGCCGCTCGACGTCACGGCGGGCTTTTACGAGATCTGGAACAACAAGCTGTACAACAGCGCGATTTACGTGACACTCGGCGCGGGCGAGCCGACGGTGCATCACGTCCATCGGAAGGTGTTCTTGCCCACCTACGGGTTGTTCGACGAGGAGCGGTTCGTCGAACGCGGGCGCGACGTTCGCGCGTTCGATACGCCGTGGGGCCGCGCGGCGATGCTCGTGTGCGAGGATGCGTGGCACAGCGTGACCGCGACGATCGCGGCGCTCGACGCGGCGCAGATCATCTTCGTGTGCGCCGCGCCGCCGGCCCGGGGACTCGCGCCGAAGACCGACGACGTGCCTGGCCCGGGAAGCTCGAGCCGGTGGGACCGGCTCATTCGCGACATTGCCGACGAGCACGGCGTCTATGTCACGCTGACGAATCTCACGGGCAGCGAAGGCGGAAAGATGTTTCCCGGCGGCTCGTTCGTCGCCGGACCCAAGGGCGACGTTCGCGGACGCGCGCCGGTATGGAACGACGCGATCCTCTCCGTGACCGTCGATCTCGACGACGTCACGCGAGCGCGCGCCGACATGCCGCTCATCGCCGATCTCGAGACGATGGTCCCGCATCTCCGCGCCAGTCTCGACGAGGTCATGGCCGGCGTCGAAGCGCGCTGCGAATACGATCCGCCGGCCGTCCCGTCGCGCGGGCCGGTCGCGCGCGACGCGGGCGCGGCGTCCTCGAACGGTCTGCCTGTCGTGCGCGTTGCGTCGACCGCTCAAGAGCCGCCGGTTCCACTCGCGATCGACGCGACGCTCACACAAGAATGGCTCGTCGAGTTCATTCGTGAAGAGATGCAGCGGCGCCGCTTCAACTGCGCGGTGGTCGGCATTTCCGGCGGTGTGGATTCCGCGGTGACGGCGTATCTCGCCGCGAAAGCGCTCGGTCCGAAGAACGTGCTCGGCGTGCGCATGCCGTATCGCACCTCGAGCAAGGAAAGTCTGGAGCATGGCCAGCTCGTGATCGACGCGTTGGGCATCGAATCGCGCACGATCGACATCAGCTCGGCGGTCGACGGCTATTTGTGCAACGAGCCGGACGCCGAAGGTGGGCGACGCGGCAACGTGATGGCGCGCATCCGCATGATCGCGCTGTTCGACCTCGCCGCCAAGCATCGCGGCATTCCGCTCGGCACCGGCAACAAGACGGAACGGCTGTTCGGCTACTTCACCTGGCACGCGGACGATTCACCGCCGATCAATCCGCTCGGCGATCTGTTCAAGACGCAGGTCTGGGAGTTGGCGCGGCATCTCGGCGTGCCGGAGATCATCGTGAGCAAGCCGCCCACGGCCGATCTCGTCGTGGGTCAGACCGACGAAAGCGATTTTGGGATCAGCTACGCGAAGGCCGACGAGCTGTTGAACTGGTTGCTCAACGGATACACGGACGTGGAGCTCATCGCGCGCGGCTTCGATGAACAGGAAGTCGCGCTCGTGCGGCGTCGCGTCGAGACCACGCACTGGAAGCGGCGGTTGCCCACGGTGGCGATGGTGAGTGGAACGGCGATTGGAGAGAGTTATCTGAGGCCTGTGGACTACTGACAGGACTTTCCAGGACGATGTTGCGCGCCAGGGTCATTGACCACGGACGAACATCGGACAACAGCGGACAGGCACGGAGACGGCGTTGACAACGGCGTTGCGAGTTGAGCTGGCTTCGCGGCGCACACAAAACATTTTTTAAAGTTCTAAAAAAACAAAAAAGAACGGGCTTTCGCGCAACTGCTGTCGAACCGGCGTGTCATCCCCTCTAACGCTCAACGGCAGTTCACGCCGTCTCCGTGCCGATCCGCTGTTGTCCGCCGTTCGTCCGTGGTCAGCAGTTGCGGTTTCCCGAAGTACGGCCTACGCGGCCCGCGCGCACGCCAGGCTCACCGCTCTCCGAGCGCATCTCTTGAGCGACCGATGCACCGTCCGTGCGTGCTCGATGAAGTTGAGGCCCGCCCACGGATAGCGAGCGAAGAATTCGGTCGGGAGCAGATCGCCCTTGAGGCGATTACACCGCCCGCACGCGAGCACGAGATTGCCCGGCACATGCGCACCGCCGTGCGCGAGCGGATACACGTGGTCCAGTGTCGCGAAGTCGAACTCGAGCGCCTCGGCGCAGTACACGCAGCGGCGGCCGCAGTCGCGCATGGCCGCGCGCTTGATGGCGCGCTTCTGATGGCCCGAGGGGATGTTCTTGCTCCGCCGTGGCGTGAGGCGCGGAGCGCGAGGGAGGGAGACATGGTGATAGTGCCGACGTCGTGACAATTTCACCTCGCTAAAAAGGCGACGCCCCGCCACGGGAATGGGTCCCGAAGGCGGGGCGTCGCGCCGATCTGAGATGATGCGGCAACAGAGGGAATCGCGGAGGCAAACCACTCACGCCGCTCTCGCGATCGCGGCGCTCGACTCGACTGTCGATGTCGGACGAGTGGGCTCATCGGCCTCCGGTAGGTCATGCAACCGCCGCAAGACGCAGCCGCCGCACGCGCCGTACAAATGCATGCAGGCAACGAAACGCGCAAGAGGCCAACACAACAATTACTTCACGCGATCATCACGGTTTGTCGGCGGCGTCGCCCAACGGTTCGTACTTCAACTCGCCGTGAGCACCCTCGAATACCCGCCATTGTCCGCCGCGGCGCTGCCCCGGCTCGGACGGCAGCCTCTCCGATGTCGACTCGTCGTTCGACTCGTTGAACATCGGCAACGCAACGGCACGTTCCTCGGTCACGTCCGAGGCGCGCAGCGTGGGCCGCTCCGTGGTCGTCGACCTCAACGCCGGCTTCGTTTCAGACGACGCGCCGCCATGCCCGTGCGAGCCTTCGATGCGCATCGGATCGCGGAGCGCCGCGATGATGCGCGCCGCATACGCGTCGAGCACCGTGCGGTCCGGCATTTCCGAGCCGTTGAACGGCAGCGGAATGTCGAAGCCGTCGCCCTCACGCCGCGGAATGATGTGCACGTGATAGTGGGGTTCGTCCTGGCCCGCGGCTTTGCCGCTGTTCACGACGATGTTGAGATCCTCACAGCCGCTCACGTGGCGAACCGCGTTGGCCAACCGCATCGTGATGTGAAACAGGTGCGCGCCAAGCTCCTGCGGCACGTCGAGCAGCGATTCGTAATGCTGACGCGGGATGACCAGCACGTGGCCGTTGTTCACGGGCTGGATGTCCATGAACGCGATGGCATCCGAGTCCTCGTGGCAGATCGAGACCTCGGCGGCGCCGTGGATCAGATCGCAAAACGTACAGTGAGGCTCTCGCTGCCCCGCACCGCCGGACGCGCCGGCCGAACGTTGGTTGTCCATATCCATGGAAAACGCATGCACGGTGCCAAGGGCCGGGGCTCAAGCCCGTACCGGCCTCGGCCGACACTTAGCCCCATGAGCTTTTGGCCCAGTCAGATCCCACTCGCCATCCATGCCTGGCTTCCGCTGGGGTTGGCGGCGTTCGTCCCGCTCGCGCTGCTGGCGGCGGTCATCTGGCTGCCGCATCGGGCGCGCGCGATCGCGACCGTGCTGTCGCTGCGCACGGTCCTGGTGCTCGGGCTCGGCTTCGCGCTGCTCGTCGCGGTGGCGACAGTCTCCGTCGTTCACACGGGATTGAGCGAGCTGCGACAGCGTCATGAGAGCGGCGTTCGCGGACTTGCCGGCGAGCTCGCGCGGACCGGACCGGCGCGCGTCGCGCTCGAAGGTCCGCTCAAGCTCACACTGTTTCGCGCGAAAGACCCGAGCGTCGCGTTCGTGGCCTTCGGCGAGCCTGGGTGTGCCGGCAACTGCCTGATCGACGTCGACAACGGGTTGTCGACGAGCGACGTGAAGCGTCGGCTCGCGACGTCCTGGCCAACGCGCTCGGGCGCTGAGTACGCGGTCGCGATCGGCGGCCGTCCGTTCCTGCTCGTTGCGGAGCCGGTGCTGGTCGGCGCGCGATCGGCGACGCAAATGGTCGTCGCGGGCATCGATGCCGAGTATCTCGCCGATCAAGCGACGGCGACGGCGTGGATTCTCCTCATCATTTCGTACGCGCTCCTCGTGCTCGTCGGCTGGAGCTCGTGGAAGCAGATCGACACCACGCTCGGCGCGCGTATTCACGCCATCACCAGTCAGATCAAGGACGGCAGCACCGACAAGCCGATCGAGACGTTGAAGCTCGACGGCGTGGAGCTGCGCGAGCTTGCCAGCTCGGTGTCGGCGTACATCAAGTCGACGCTCGAGGCGCAGAAGTCGAACGACGAGCGTTATCGCCGGCTCGTGGACCTGTCGCCCGACGGCGTGATCATGTGCTCTCGCTCGAGCATCAAGTTCGCGAACAGCGCGGCGCTCGCGTTGAGCGGCGCCAAGTCGCGATACGACGTCATCGGTGTGCCGATCGAGCAGTTCCTCGAATTCGAGACCGACTCGCGCGTCGATCAGCTCAAGACGGCGCCGCGTCCGGCGCGCTGGAAGCGAGTGGATGGCACCATCCTTCACGTCGACGTCGCCGAGATCGCCGACGCGAGCGAGGGAACCGCGCAGTATCTCATCCGCGACGTCACCGATCGCCGCAATCGCGAGGCGCTGCTGGCCCATCGCGCCGAGCACGATTCGCTGACGGGATTGGTCAATCGCGCGCGCTTCGAGTCGCGTCTCTCAGAGGTGCTCGAGCCGGGGTCGATCAATCCGCGGCTTGGCGCGGTACGGCAGATCGCGGTGCTGTTCATCGACCTCGACGGATTCAAACCGGTCAATGACCGCTACGGTCACGCCGCCGGCGATGCGGTGCTCGTCGCGGTCGCCGAACGCCTGCGTGACTCGACGCGCAACAGCGACCTGATCGCGCGCCTTGGCGGCGACGAGTTCGCGATCCTGCTCGAGGTTCGCGATCACGAGGAAGTCACGAACGTTGCCGACCGCATTCTGGCGTCGCTCGAGAACGCGATCGAATTCGACGGTCAGAAGCTGCGCGTCGGCGCCAGCATTGGCATCGCCGACACGCGCGTCGGCACGCCTGGCGAGACGCCACTCGGCGCGGTCGAGCTGCTCCGCGCGGCGGACGCGGCCATGTACACGGCGAAGCAGTCAGGCGGAAACAGAGCTGCGGCGTAGCCGCGCTGGGCGCTGGGCGTTGGGCGTTGGGCGTTGGGCGTCAAAACCCAAGGGCGACGGAATCTTCTCCGTCGCCCTTTGCGGTTCCGCCCATCGCCCAGCGCCCATCGCCCATCGCCCAGCGCTCCCCTATTTTCCAAGGCATGGCTACCTCGACCCGCGCCGAGCGGAAGACGACCGCCGGCCTGACCCGCGACCAGCTCGTGGGCGCGTACAAGACCATGCTCCTGTCGCGCCGCTTGGACGACAAGGAGATCCAGCTCAAGCGCCAGAACAAGATCTTCTTCCAGATCTCGAGCGCGGGGCATGAAGCGATCATGACGGCCGCGGGGTTCGTGCTGCGGCCGTCGTACGACTGGTACTACCTCTACTACCGCGACCGCGCGCTCTGCCTGCAGCTCGGCATGACCGGCGAGGAGATGCTGCTCTCGGCCGTTGGCGCGGTGAACGATCCCAACTCCGGCGGCCGCCAGATGCCGAGCCACTGGGGCCACAAAAAACTCAACATCGTCTCGACGTCGTCGCCGACGGGAACGCAGTTCCTGCAGGCGGTCGGCAGCGCCGAAGCGATCGTGCGCGCCAAGCAGCTCGGCATCACCGAAGGCTTCGAGAAAGACGAAGTCGTGCTCTGCACCACCGGCGACGGCACGACGAGCGAGGGTGAGTTCTGGGAGTCGCTGAACAACGCGTGCAACCTGAAAGTGCCGATCGTCTACATCGTCGAGGACAACGGCTACGCCATCTCGGTGCCGGTCGAGGTGAACACGGCGGGCGGCAGCATCTCCAAGCTCGTGAAGTCGTTCCCCGGGCTGTACGTGGAAGAAGTCGACGGCTGCGATCTCATCGCGAGCTACGAGGCCATGCAGCGCGCCGTCGACTACGCGCGCAAGCGGAAGGGCCCGGCGCTGGTGCACGCGCACGTCATTCGCCCGTACTCGCACTCGCTGTCCGACGACGAAGTGATGTACAAGCCGGCCGAGGAGCGCGAGGCCGAAGCGGGCCGCGATCCGGTGACGCAGTTCCCCAAGTGGCTCGTCGCCGAGGGGCACGCGACCGATGCGGACATCGCGCGCATTCAGGAAGAAGTCGAGGCCGAAGTGCTCGCCGCGACCGACGCCGCGCTTGCCGCCCAACAGCCTGGGGCGGACACGATCCTCACGGATCTCTACTCGCCCGACGTCGATCCGACGAGCGAGCAGTTCGACACCGAGGACGATCCCCAGTTCTCGGGCAACGAGACGACGATGGTGGATCTGCTCAACGCCTGCATGAAGGACGAGCTGCGGCGCAATGAGAAAATACTCATGTTCGGCGAGGACGTCGCCGACGTCTCGCGCGAGCAGCACCTGGGCAAGGTCAAGGGCAAAGGCGGCGTGTTCAAGGTGACGTGGGGGCTGCAGAAGGAATTCGGCAGCACGCGCGTGTTCAACTCGCCGCTGGCCGAAGCGACGATCGTCGGGCGCGCGATCGGCCTGGCCGTGCGCGGATTCAAGCCCGTCGTCGAAGTCCAGTTCTTCGACTACATCTGGCCGGCGTACATGCAGATCCGCGACGAGCTCGCGACCATGCGCTGGCGATCCAACGGCGACTACGCCTCTCCCGTGGTCATTCGCGTCACCTACGGCGGCTACATCCGCGGCGCGATCTACCACTCGCAGACGGGCGCTTCACTGTTTACTCATTGCCCCGGCCTGCGCGTGATCTGTCCCGCGACGGCGCTCGACGCGAACGGCCTGCTGCGCACGGCCATTCGCTGCGAGGATCCCGTGATCTTCCTCGAGCACAAGCACCTGTATCGCCAGACCTACAACAAGGCGGCGTATCCGGGTCCGAACTTCATGATTCCGTTCGGCAAGGCGAAGATCGTTCGCGAAGGCACGGACGTGACGATCGTGACGTACGGCGCCACGGTGCAGCGCGCGTTTGCCGCGGCGAATCAGCTGGCGGACGAGGGAATTTCCGCCGAAGTGATCGACCTGCGCTCGCTGTCGCCGTGGGATCAGGACGCGGTGTATGAGTCGGTGAAGAAGACCAGCCGCGCGATCGTGCTGTACGAAGATTCGATCTCGTGGGGCTATGGCGCCGAAATCGCGGCGCGCATCGCGGACGACTGTTTCGCGTGGCTGGATGCGCCGGTGAAGCGGATCGCGTCCGCCGACACGTGGGTGGGATATGCGCCCCAGCTCGAGGACGCGATCCTTCCGCAAATCGACGACGTCAAGCGAGCTTGTCAGGAAATAGTCCGTTTCTAGACTAATTCACGCATATTTGTGATTCCGAATAGACCGGCTAAGTGCCGGTCTTTTCGTATCTTATGCAGCGATGAGTCGTCAAACGTTTACCGCGCGCCGCGTGTCTGGCCGCGCTCGAGACGCCGCACACCCATCGAAGTAATGTTGAATAGAGTTACACCCCTCATGCGCCTGTGCCTGGCCGCGTTGGGCCTGGCCGTCGCGTGCAGCGGAGACGCTCCCACCGCGAGTCACCCACAGCCGGCGAGCCTGCTGGTCGACGCCGGGTTCGCCCCGAGCGCCAACTTCGCGCTGACCCACGCCACCGAGCTCGGCATCGCGGTCGATTCGTTCCATTTGACGGTTCGCCGGCTGTCCGATTCGACGGCCGTCATCGTCGACACGACGTATTCCCTCGCCGTACCCACCGCCGACGTCATGGACGGGCTCACGGTCCCGGTGCAGTCCAACGGCGAACGCTTCGACGTTCGCGTGGAGTATCGCGCTGGAATCACCGCGTACTTCCGCGGACACGGCGTGCTGCAGTCCTACACACGCGGCCAGACCCCATCGCCCCAGCGCATCGAAACGACGTACGCCGGCCCCGGAGCCAACGTCGCCCGGCTCGCGAGTAGCGGCACGCCGGCAGGAGTCCTGGCCTCGCAGACGCTCGCATTGAGCGTTTCGGCATTTGATTCCTCTAATAGCGCGGTCGATCTGCCGCGGCTCGCCTGGACGTCGTCCGACAACACGATCGCCACGGTGTCGAACGCCGGCGTCGTGACCGCCGGTGCGCGCCGAGGTGCCGTGACGATCACGGCGACGGCGGCGTCGGGTGCGAGCGTGAGCGTGCCGCTCGCCGTCACGCCGCCTCCGGCGAGCCTTACTATCGTCAGCGGCGGGGGCCAATCCGGCAAGGTAGGCTCCACGCTCGCGAATCCCGTCATCGTGCAGGTGAACGCGGCCGACGGGCTTGGCGTTCCGGGCGTCGCCGTGACGCTCACGGCGGGCGCGGGCGGAGCGGTCGGTGCGAGCAGCGCCATCACCGTCGTCACCGACGCTTCGGGTCGCGCGTCGACGACGCTTCAACTCGGCTCAACCTCCGGCCCGCAATCATTCGCGGCATCGGCCGGCGCGCTCACCGCATCGTTCGCCGAGAATGCGCTTGCCGGTGATGCGGCGGCGATCGTGGCGGCGGCGGGCGGCGGCCAGAGTGACACGGTCCGCCACACGCTGGCCAATCCGCTTGTCGCGCGAGTCACGGATCGGTTCGGCAACGGCGTTGGCAGCGTCACCGTCAATTGGTCTCGAGCTGGATCGGGCGCGCTCGGCGTACCGTCTTCGGTCACGAACACCGACGGCGCGGCGAGTGTGTCGTACACGCTTGGCAGCATCGCCGGCAGTGACACGGTCAGCGCATCGGTCGCCGGCGTAAGCGGCAGTGCCTCGTTCATAGTGTCGGCCACGACGCCGCCAACGCGCATCGTCGCTGTCTCGGGCAACGCACAGATTGGTGTCGTGAACTCCATGCTTGCGCAACCGCTCGTCGTTCGCGTGACCGACGACGCCGGCAACCTCGTCGGCGGCGCGACCATTCGCTGGTCTTCCACCGGCGGTTCCATCGAGCCGACAACGACGACCGACGCGCACGGTCAAACCTCGGCGCGGTTGATGTTGGGTACGACGTCGGGCGACGTGACGGCAACGGCGAGTCTTCCGAACGGCCGCGCAGTAACGTTCGTCGCGGCGGCCAATCCGGGGCCTGGTGTCGCGATCGAGTGGCTCACCCAACCGAGCTCGGGTCGTGCGGGTATCGCACTTTCTCCGGCGCCTCAGGTGGCGATCGTCGACGAGTTCGGAAATCTCGCCGGTTCGAATGCGACGGTCTCGGTGTCGCTCGCCGGCGGAGTTTCGGGGGCAGTGCTGAGCGGCGGCGCGAGTCAAAGTGCGAGCGGCGGCATAGCGACGTTCGACGGACTGACGATCAATCGCGTTGGGACCGGCTATTCGCTGCGCGCCAGCACGTCGCTGTTCGGTGCGAGCGTTGAAAGCGCGCAGTTCGGGGTCACGGCCGGAAGCCCGACTCAACTTCTGTTGATTCCTCCGACGGCGACGTCGGTTACCGTCGCGGCGGGCAGCGTGGTGACGTCGCCGCAGCTCGAGGTGGCCGATGCGTTCGGCAATGGTGTGGCCGGAATTCCGGTGCACTTCGTGGTGACGCTCGATGGAACGTCCACGGTGCTCCTGACGACGGATATCGCCACCGACGCGAGCGGTTTCGTGACGCTCAGCGCGCGGATGCCGAACGTGCCCGGCGTGTTCGATGTGAGCGCAACCAGCAGTGCGGTTCCCGGGGCGCTGATTGGCGTGACTGTAACGGTCACGCCATGAGCTCGCTCCTCGGCTGTAAGTGTATGATTATCTGGTGTTTAGAACTTTGACTCCCAACGTTGTGACGTAGGTCGCATGCCGACTGTGACATCTATAGTTGACGTTTCGGCGACCCAAGGCACACAATAGACGCTCGCTAGCGCCGACATTGGAGCGTTTCACCACGGTGGTGGAACGCGCCGTCGTTTTTTGTCCGCCCTCAACTCCCCCGATGCGCATTCCTGCTCGCTCCCTGACGGCTCTGTTTCTGGCGATTGGACTCGCCACGTGCTCGGACACGCCGATCGCGGGCGTGAAACAGGGACTTGGTCCGAACACGAGCGCGACCTTCGGCCGGATCGGATTCGCGCCGGTCTTCAATAAGACGGCGACCTATGTGGCCGAGCATGCGGCGGACTTCGGGATCACGTACGACTCGCTGCGGCTGGTGCTGCGCGGCTTCCCGGATACCACGGTGATCGTGAAGGACACGGTCATCCATTTCACGCAGGCGTCGGCGGACACCTCGATCGACTTGCTGGTGCCGGTGCAGACGGACGGCCAGCGGTTCGACGCTGCGCTTCAGTATCGCGGACCTTCGGGCATCGTCTATAGCGGCCATGCTGAGGTGCAGTCGTATCCGCCGGGAGGAACGCCGCCCGCGGGTGGGCAGCAGATCACCATCAGCTACGTCGGCCCAGGCGCGCGGGTGGCGCACATCTCGGTGTCGCCCAAGACGGTGACGCTGCTGTCGTCGCAGACCACGTCGTTCAGCGTGACCGCGGTCGACTCGAATAACGCGGCGATCACGGTGCCGTTCATTTCATGGACGACGTCGGACGCCGGTCTCGCGAGCATTTCATCGACGGGCGGTCTCACGCCCGCGGGACGGCGCGGCACGGTCACGATCACCGCGTCTACTCCGACGGGCATCAGTGACAACGCCGCGGCGACGATCACGCTGCCCGCCGCATCGATTTCCCTCGTGAGCGGCGGCGGCCAGACGGGCGTCGTCGGCAGCGCATTGCCGACGGCGGCTACCGTTCAGGTGAACGCGAGCGACGGCGTCGGCGTAGCCGGCGTCAGCGTGATCTTCTCGGCGCCCGCGGGTGGAAGCGTTGGAACGACGAGCGCAGTCACGGATGCGAGCGGTCGCGCCTCGACGACGCTGCACCTTGGCAACGCGGCCGGACCGCAAGCCTTCGCGGCGACGGCCGGCGCGTTCAGCATTGGTATTTCGGAGACGGCGACCGCGGGCGCGGCCGCGGCGATCGCCGCGGTCTCGGGCGGTGGGCAGACCGACACTGTGGGCCACGCGCTCAAGAGCGCGTTCGTCGTGAAAGTGAGCGATCAGTTCAACAATCCGGTGTCGGGTACCACGGTGAGCTGGTCGCGCACGGGCGCGGGCGCCCTGAGCGCGGCGACGTCGACGACGGGGTCGGACGGCACGGCGAGCATCAGGTACACGCTGGGCGGCACGCCCGGCAGCGAGACGATTTCCGCGTCGGTATCGGGCGTGAGCTCGCCGGTGTCGTTCACGGCAACGGCGGTATCGGGTGGCCCCGCGAACGTCGCGGCGCTCTCCGGCAGCGGGCAGTCAGGCCGCGCCGGTGAGGCGTTGGCGTCGCCGTTTATCGTGCGCGTCACCGACGCGAGCGGGAATCCCGTCGCGGGCACGGCGGTGGCGTGGACCGCGGTGAATGGCACGATCGCGACGAGCACGACGACGGACGCCACCGGGCAGACTTCAGCGACGCTCACGCTCGGCACGAAGACGGGTGCCGCGTCGGCATCGGCGACCGCAGGTGGAAAGACTGCATCGTTCACCGCAACGGTGAGCCCTGGAGTCCCGGCGGCGCTCGTGTGGCGCACGCAACCCGCGAATGGCGCCACGCACGTCGCGCTGACTCCGGCGCCGCAGATCGCGATCACCGACGCGTTCGGAAATCTCACGGCGTCGGCCGCGGCGGTACAGCTCACGCTGGCGGGTGGCACGAGCGGCGCGGTGCTGAGTGGAGGGGGCGCGACCGCGTCAGGCGGCGTGGCGACGTTTAGCAATTTGTCAATCGATCGCACGGGGACCGGCTACACGCTCGTCGCGAGTACGCCGTTGTTCACGTCAACGTCCACGAGCACGGCGTTCAATGTCGCTCAGTCGCCGGCGGCGCAGCTGCTGATCGTCGGATCGCCGACGATCACCTACGTCGCGGGTTCTCCGCCGACGACGCTGCCGTCGATCAAGACGGCCGACTCGCTCGGCAACGGGGTTGGGAACGTTCCGATTCACATCGTCTCATCGGTCAACGGGACCGTGATCACGGCCGTCGACGCGACCACGGGCACGGACGGCACGATCAGCCCGCCGGCCAGCGTGCTGCCGAATAAGGCGGCGACGTATTCGGTGCACGTCACCAGCAGCGCGATTCCGGGGGCCGCCGTCGATCTCACGGTCGTCGTGACTGCTGGGGCGGCGGCGAAGCTGACGATCTCGGTGCAGCCTCCCGTGAATGCGACGAATGGTGTCGCGCTGTTGCCGCAGCCCGTGGTGCAGCTCGCCGATCAGTTCGGCAATCCTGTGCCGGCCGGCAGCGCGATGACGATCGTCGCGACGTCGAGCGCGGGCACCGTCTCGAATGGCACTGCGACAGCGAACGCGACGTCGGGTGCGGCAACGTTTAGTAATCTGTCAATCGCGACGTCCGCGCCGAACGTGACGTTGACGTTCTCGGTGCAGGGGTCGAGTACGATTCAGTCCGTGACCTCGACCGCCATCGCGCTCAGCGCGGGTGTGGCGTCGCAGCTCGTTCTGAGCACGACGCAAACGAGCTTCACGAAAGTTGCGGGCACTTCGGTTTCAAATCCGCCGACGATCACGACGGTTGACGCCGGCGGCAATCCGGTCGGGAACACGCCGGTTCGTTTCACCGTGGCGTTCCAGTCGACACCGACGGTGTTCAGCGCCGACGTCACGCTGACGAGCAATGCGTCCGGTGTGATCAACGGCAGCAGCGTGACCATACCGGATTCCGCTACTACCTACGTGGTTACCGCCTCGTTGGTGTCCGCGCCAACGGTAACAAAGGTCGTCAGCGTGACAGTCACACCCGGCGTGGCCGATCACCTCGCATTCACGAGTGGATCGTCATCGACGTTCGTCGGAACCCAGTCCGCGACGGGCCAGAGTCCTGCGACGAACTTCAGCGTGACGGTGCAGGACGCGTTCAACAATTTGGTCGCCGACGGGACGTCGGTGTTTTGGAATATCGGCTACTGCGCCACGGGCATCAGCCTGAACGCGACGACGACGACGACGACGCACGGTGTGGCAATTTCGCCGACGATCGACGTGACGCCGAGTACAACCGGATCGTGCCAGATTGAAGCTGGGCTCACTGCGGGCTTCATCGGCAATGGTGTTCGCCAGCGTCCGCTGACGAATCGCGCGAGGCCCGCGAACAACGGCGCACCGCGCCGTCCGAACACCAGCACGGCGAGCCGCAACATCACAGTCCCCGGCCGTGCGTCCATGATGATGAACCCGGTGACGGAGGTCGAAGCCTTTGCCATCATCGCGCCAAGTGGATCGAATGTGTGGTTGGGTCAGCATTCGGACGACTACAACAGTGCGCTGAATTGGAATAGCGGATCTATCCCGACGACATCGACGAACGTCTTCATTCCCGCCGCTGTGCAATCGCCGTCAATCGGCGCAGCCGGCGGTGTGGCAAATTCTATCAAGCTCGAGGACGGAAATAGCAACCAAGTCCAGCTGAACGGCCATATTCTGGCCATCTACGACTCTGTGGACGCTGGTGGCTCGGGTATCACCAACGGAACGCTGCAACTTCTGGCGAACCACGCCACAGCGATCAAGGGCACGCTGCCCACGACATTCGTGGGTAACTCGGATGGCAACTGCGGCGACGCCAATTACTCGGTCAGCGGCACCACGAGCAGCGGCCAGTTGACCGTGAACTGCACGCTCGTCATCGGCCAGTACACGGTGAGTACGACCGGCGACGTCCACGTCGGCACGGCGACGGTCGGCATTTCGACGACGCCCGGCGTGCTTGACATGACCGACTCGCGCGGAGTGCTGAACGTCGGCAACGCGACGCACCGGGCCTCGATCACGTTCGCCGGCTACGACGAGACCAATTTGTTGACCTTCGGCACGATCAACGTGACCGGTGACTTTACATCGCAGACCGCGAACGACTGCACGTGTACCTTCGTCGCCTCGGGCAGCCACAAGGTGAAATTCACAGGCAGCACCGCACAGACAGTGACGCTCGGATTCGGACAAGCACAATTCAACGACGTCGAAGTAGCAAACACCAACGGCGGCGTCTCCTTCGCGCACCAAACTGAGATCTACCGCAACCTCACGATCACCGGATCCACTGTCACCGCAACCGGCGCGAATCGCCTGATCGTCGGCGGCGCAGTCACGGCCAATGCAACCGCGAATCTTTCTGGCGTAGACAGTCTGCGCGTCACTGGCGCGACCTTTCCGATCTACAACAACACGTCGGCGCAGACGGGCCCGAGACTGACGGAGCTGACAGGTTCGCCGACGTTGACCGCGAATCGCACTGTCGCGGGCGGTTTGCGCATCGGCACAACGCTGGACATCAACGGGTTCACGTTGACGGTTCTCGACAGCCTGGACGTCGCCGGGTTGCTCGACATGCCTAGCACGTCGATCAGTGGACCGAAGAACGTCGTCGTCGTCGGCGGCAACGCGATGTTCGAGGGCAGCTCGTCAACAGCTCACATTAGTGCCGGAGAGCTCGACGTTGGCGGAAACTTCACGCAATCGAGCACGTCTCCGACATCGTTCGATCCATCCAGCGGATTCCTCGTGAAGCTGAACGGCACCGGCGCGCAGTCCGTGATGTTCAACCACCCGGGGTCAGCCGATTCACACTTCGACAAGCTCGAGATCACTAACACGTCGGCGAACGGCGTCACGTTCGACTCGGACGTTCAGGTGAACGGCGCGCTCGATCTCGACGCGAGCGGCATGCTGACGATCGGGACGTCGAGAACCTTGACCATCGGCAACAGCGGATCGATGCGGCTGCACAAGGATTCGAAGCTGGTCGTCAACGGCAACATCGGTCCCAGCTCGCTGTCGTGCCAGCGCCATGACCAAGCCGGATTACATCCTGCGTCCGTGACCGGGACGAACACGAGCCTACTCAACGGAACCGCGCTGCTCGCGCTCACTATCGCGAGCGGCGTCTGCGTGGACACCAACTTACCCTAATCGGTCGGCGGCCTTCTCCACTTCTCCGCGGCGTCCGACGTCATCTCGGACGCCGCGCTGATTTTATACCCCGCCGGCAACATGAGTAAACTCTCATCGACCGGCCCACGCTTGAGCGCCGACACGTCTGACGCCTGCTGCGTCTCCATCGTCGCGCCGGGCCCCAACAGCATGTGCGTCGTCGCGCGCGTCTTGAGCGCGATCGCCTGACCCATCCGCGCCGCCGCGCTGTCCACGCGCGCCGTGAGCACGCGAAACATTCCCGCGACGCCCCCGCCCGCCAATCCATTCACGCGCAACAACGGGTTCGACGGCATACCCGGAATGACCGCGACCCAGTAGTCCGTCACGCTCTCGGTGCCGATGCGTTGCTGCACCAACCCGCCGTCCATCGCCATGTTGAACGCCACCGTCATTCGATATCGCCGCGTCGGCACACCCGCGATCGTATCCGCCGCACCCAAACTGTCGAGCACCACTTTCTCATCGGACACCGTCGCCTTGACGCCCATCGCCTGCATTTGATCCATCGACCCCGACGAGAAATTGCGCGGCACCGGCACGAACTCGCGCGTCGCGGGATGCACGATCACGACGTCCAACGAATCGAACAGCAGATAATCACCTTTCTCGAACATGCCCTCCGCGCCGCCGGCCACGATGTCCAACCGACCTCGCCCACCAGCCACGACCGCGCTGCCCGTGAAGTCCACCGCGGCAACGGACGAAGGCATCGTTGCCGAACCGTGCGTCGTCGGCGTGCTCGAGATGTGGACCGTATACGTGAAGCCCGGCAGCGTTCGCGGGCGCACTGGCGATGCCTGCGAGAACACCACCGCGGGCAGAAGCGCGGCGGCGGCAGCCATCGCAGCGATCGCAACGTGAAAACGCATCATGAGTTCGACAGTCCGGAAATGCACCGACATCAAGACATCAGCGCGCGTCGTACACGACACGGCCGCCCACCACCGTCATCACGATGCGTGCCTCGGCGATCTCTTCGGGCGCCGTTCGCGTCAAATCCCGGTCGATGAGCGCGAAATCCGCGAGCATGCCGCGCGCGAGAGCTCCCTTGTTCCCCTCATCGTACGATGCATACGCGGCGTCCACGGTGTACCCGCGCAGCGCCTCCTCCACCGTGATGCGCTGCTCCGGATACCACCCGCCCGGATTCGCCCCGTCGAGTGTACGCCGCGTGGCGGCGGCGTAAATCCCTTCGAGCGGCGTCGCCGGCGCGACGGGCCAATCGCTGCCGCACGCGAGGCGCGCACCGGCATCGATCAGCGACCGGAACGCATACGTCGTCCGCGCACGCGTCGCGCCAATCACCCGTTCGGCCCAACGCCCATCGTCGATCGCATGATACGGCTGCACGCTCGCGATGACGCCGATCCCGCCAAAGCGCGCGAAATCAGACGGCGCGACGTGCTGGGCATGCTCCATTCGCAGCCGCCGGTCGCGCGCGCCATTCTCGCGCGAAACGCGCTCGTAGATGTCGAGCAGCGTCCGCACCGCACGGTCGCCGATCGCATGAATGATGGGATGCAGCTCGGCGCGATCGGCGCTCGACGTCCAGTGATACAAATCATCGATCGTGTTCACGAGAAGCCCGACGTCGCCCGGAGCGTCGTCGTACGGATCGAGCATTGCCGCGGTATGTGAGCCGAGCGATCCGTCGACAAAGCCCTTGAGCGCCCCGATGCGGAGCCATTCGTCGCCACGTCCACGCTGCGCGACGACGTCGCGCAATCGTTCCCACGTCGACAGCGGCACCGCGGCATAAATGCGCGTTCGCAGCACGCCGCGTTCGTGCGCGCGCTCGAAGACGGCCAGATCGTCCCACGTGCCCATGTGATGCACCGACGTCACGCCGTTCGTCGCGACGTAGCGCATCGCGGCATCGAGCGCGCGTTGTGCCTCCTCTGCCGTCCGCGGCGGGATGATGCGATCGATGATCCCCTCGGCGTTGTCCTTCAGAATGCCCGTCGCGTCGCCCGCCGCATCGCGCACGATGGCGCCGCCCTCTACGTCCGCCGTGTCGCGCGATACGCCTGCCAGACGTAGCGTCACACTGTTCGCGAGCGACATGTGATGGTCGAGGCGGCTGAGCCACACGGGATTGTTTGGTGTCACCGCATCGATCCACTCGCGCGTCGGCAGCTCACCGCCCCACCATTCGTGATCCCAGTCGCCGTTCGTGATCCACGCCCCAGCGGGAATCGTTCGCGCAAATTCCGCGACGCGCCGAACGAATTCCTCGCGCGTCCTTGCGTCGCGCAGCTGCACCGACGCGAGGCCGACACCGCCCTCGAGAAAATGAATGTGCGCGTCGATGAATCCGGGAACGAGCATCATCGCGCGCGCATCGACAACCTCCGCCGCAGGACGCAGCATCTTGCGCGCTTCGGCACTCGACCCGACGAAGGCGATGCGCTCGCCCGATACCACGACGGCGTCGGCCCACGGACGCCGGCGATCGCCCGTCCACACGCGAGCGTTCACGACGGCGAGCGTCGGCGTCCCGGCGGCCGATTCGCGTGGGCGATTCATGGCGCGAATAGTAGCTTATCCGGGAACGCCCCACCCCATCCAGAGACGCCTGGTCCCGCCGCGGTCGGTCCGCCGGCCAACCCGGCGCGACCTTTCCTTCGATGAGCTCATTCAACGGCTCGGCTGACAATCGTCCATTCACGAAAGGCACGGCGAAGACCGCGCTCGCGTGGTTTGCCGCGTGGTGCCTGTTGTTTGGCTCCCTCGGCGTGATGTCGATGTTCATGCCCGCCGCCCAGCGCCAGCGACCGCTCGCCATAATCGGCAACGAGCTCGGTGCGGCTGCGATGTGGGCGGTGTTGAGCGTGGTCATTGGCGCGTACCACAACCGGCTGCGGCGCGCGACGACGAATGTCTTCGCGATCGTCGCGGCGCACGTGCCCGGACTGCTCATCGCCGCGCTGATCGATTCAGCCGGATCGCGCGCGATCTCGCGCTTCTTCAATCCGAACGCGGTCGGCGTTTCGATGGTGACGCTCGTGGTGCTGTATCTCGACTTCGACGTCATCGCGTACATCGTCGTGATCGCCGTGAGCGAAGTCGCGCACGCCCGGCGTGCGTTGAATGCACGTCAGCGTCAGGCCGAACAGCTCGAGCGTTCGCTGGCGCGTGCGCGGCTGGATTATCTCGCGGCACAGCTGCAACCACATTTCCTCTTCAATTCGCTCGGCGCCGTGTCCGAGCTCGCGTATCAAACGCCGGCCGCGGCCGCGCGTGTGTTGCGGCAGCTCGCGTCGATCTTTCGCAGCGCGCTCGCCACGCGAGACGACGAGATCACACTCGGCGAAGAGATCGTGGGGATCGAGCCGTATCTCGACATTCAACGCATTCGCTTCGCGGATTGGCTGCGCATCGAATATCGCGTCGACGATGCCGCGGTCGACTGCCTCGTTCCGCGCTTCGTGTTGCAGCCGCTCGTCGAAAACGCCATTCGTCATGGATTGAGTGGCCGGCACGCCGCGGGCACGATCGAGATTTCGGCAGCCGTGCAGGACCGCGAGCTGGTCGTTTGCGTCGCTGACGACGGCGTCGGCCTCGAGGCGTCATCGGCGAACGCGGGCCGCGGCATTGGCCTCGCGAATGTGCGCGACCGCCTGGCGATTCTCTACGGCGGCGCGCACGACCTGCGGCTCGCCTCCGCGGCGAACGGCGGAGCGATCGCTGAATTGCGAATTCCAGCGCGGCGGCGCTCCCATTCACGAGACGAGAGAACTGCTCGCCGTGCGCTCGACGACGTCGGGGACGAGGTACCGAGCGTCCGCGTGCCGGCCGTGCTCAGAAACCCCGTGATCTCGCAGATCGTCGTCTGGACCATCGGCGGGCTGCTCTGGACCCAACAGAGCTTCACGTATTTCCAGCTTCGCGGACGACTCGGGAACCTCACGTGGCTTGCCGTCGCGAAGAATGACATGCCGATGGCCGTGATCTGGGCGCTGCTCGCGCCGGCCATTCTCTTCGTCGCGCGCCGCTTTCCGATTCGACGCAACGGCTTTGCGTGGCGCGTTGGCGTCTATGCGATCGCGGCGCTCGTCGTGGACATCGCACAACTGCGGCTATGGCAGTTCGTCGTCCGGTCGCATACACCGCTTCTCTCCAACGACAACGAGATGCCATTGATCGTGGGAATGCTCATCTACGTCGCGCTCGTGGCGCTGGCGCATCGCGGCCTCTTGCTCGAGTGGATGCGCGCGCGCGACGAAAGCGCGGCGGCACTCCGCACGGAGCTCGACGAAGCGCAGGAGCGCGCGATGAAACTGCAGTCCATTCCACCCGTCCTCCTGGCATCGCTCGAAGCGATTTCGCACACCGCACAGCGCGATCCGGGGCTCACCGAGCGCCAGCTCACTCGTCTTGGCGACTACCTCCGCCTCGCGCTCGAGTGCACCGATGCGCTCGGCATTACCCCAGAGCGACAGCGCGCGCTCGACGCCTCCGTCACCGAGCTGCGGCGGCTGATGACGATTCAACTCGCGGTGACCGCCTGATGCTGACCGCCATCGTTGCCGACGACGAGAAGCTCGCCCGCCGCCGCCTGGTGCGCTTGATCGAGGAGACGGGCGATGCCGAGGTGGTCGCGGCATGCGCCGGTGGCCGCGAGGCCGTCGAACAGGTCGTGACGCTTCAACCGTCGCTCTTGTTTCTCGACGTGCAGATGCCCGACCTCGACGGATTCGGCGTCTTGCGCGAGCTCGCCGGAAAAGCCTCGCCCGCGACAGTCTTTGTCACGGCGTTCGATCAGTACGCCGTGCGCGCATTCGAGGTGCATGCCGTTGACTATTTGCTCAAGCCGTTCGACACGGCGCGTTTCCGTGACGCGTTCGAGCGCGCGAAGGAGCGCGTCACCCTGCGCAGCAAGAGCGGCGGCTCGGCCGAGGATGAGCGTATGCGCGCGCTGCTGGCGGACTATATCGCGAGCGTGCAGCCGGCAGCGCGTCCGTCGCTCGACCGCGTCGCGGTGCGCGCCGACGGCGTCCTCAAAGTGATCCGCACGAGCGACGTCGATTGGCTGGAGACCGAGGGCAACTATCTGCGCCTGCACGTCGGCACCGCGAACTACCTGCTGCGCATGACCGCGGCGGCCCTCGAGCCGCAGCTCGATCCGCGCGCGTTCATTCGCATTCACCGGCGGTACATCGTGAACGTCGATCGAATCGTCGAAGTGCAGCCGTGGTTCGCGGGCGACGCGATCGCGATTCTGCGGACCGGTGCGAAGATTCGCGTCTCGCGCACGTACCGCGAGCGCCTGCACTCGCGGCTCGGCGCGCGCGGCGACGCGGACGCCGGTTGACCCAGCCCGGTCGACGCGGCCGGTCAGTCGGGCTTGACCGACGCGCTGACCGATGGTGCGATGCGAAAGCCGAAGCGCTGCTCCACGAGCTGCCGAACTTTTTGCGTGCCGATCTTGGCGGGGCTGAATCGCATGTAGGGCAGCGCCTCGCGCACCGCGTCGACGAAGCCGGGATTCGACGCTTCCATCACCTCGAACGACTTGACGTCGGCGAAGCCGGTGGTATCGACGACGTAGCGAGCGATCACCGCGCCCTCGATATGCTTGCTGAGCAGCTCGAGCGGATACGCCGGCGCCGCGCTGCTCTGCGACCGCGCGACGGCGGTGTCGACCTGAAGCACCGTGAACACCGAATCCGTTTTCGTGTCGTTGTTGCCGGGCGTTTCCGCGGGCACCGAGTCGCGCTTGGGAGTGCCTGCCTCGGGCGACCGCTCGATCGGCGTGATGGGCCGACGTGCGTCGATGCTTGCTTCACCCGGTCCGTCGCCGACGCCAGGCGAGAGCGTGATGTAGTGCACCGTTTCGCGCGATCCACGCACGAGCGGCGGCCGGTCCGGCGGCGGAATATAGAAGATGCGATTCGCCAAACTGTCGCGGTCGAGTCCGGCGGCCGGCTGCGTACCGACGATCCACATACCGATCAACAGGGCGTGGACGGCGGCACTGACGATGCTCGCCGGCGCAACGGGAGTGCGTCGAGCGTACGACTGCTTCCAGACGTGCATCATGGAAGAATGTTCGCGAAACGCACCGGGCCCGGCCAGAGCCCTGGTACGAGCCGTTCACCAGCCGTGACGAAACGCTTCGTCCCGTAATCGGAGCCCGGTCAATAGCTTTCGACCGACATGCTCCACACGTCGATCTGGTTCTGGGTCGGATTCATCGCGTTCGTGCTCGCGATGCTCTCGCTCGACCTTGGCGTCTTTCATCGCACGCCGCACGTTGTCCGGCCAAAGGAGGCCGGCATCTGGGTCGCCGTGTGGGTCTCGCTGGCGCTGCTCTTCGCGGTCGGCTTGTACTTCCTCGAAAACCGCCACATCGCGCTGACGTTTCTCACGGGCTACGTCATCGAAGAGGCGCTGAGCGCCGACAACATCTTCGTGATGGTACTCATCTTCGAGTACTTCCGTGTGCCGAAGGCAAGCCAGCATCGCGTGCTCTTCTACGGCATCCTCGGCGCGCTGATCATGCGCGGCTTGTTCATTCTGGCCGGCACGGCGCTGATTCACCATTTCCAGTGGGTGATGTACGTCTTCGGGGCGGTGCTGGTGTTCACCGGCATCCGCATGGCGTTCACGAAGAGCGAAGAGTTCGACGGAGAGAACAACCGCATCGTGAAGCTCGTGCGGCGCGTGATGCCCGTGTCACGCGACTATCGCGGCAGCCACTTCTTCACCGTCGAGAACGGCAAGCGGCTCGCGACGCCGCTGCTGCTGGTGCTCGTGTTGATCGAGGTGACGGACCTGATCTTCGCGATCGATTCGATTCCCGCCATCTTCGGCGTGACGACGCACTCCTTCATCGTGTTCACGTCGAACATCTTCGCGGTGATGGGCCTCCGCTCGATGTACTTCCTGCTCGCCGCGGTCGTCGATCGTTTTCACCTGCTCAAGTACGGCCTGGCGGTGATTCTGTCGTTCGTCGGGTTCAAGATGCTGACCGAGCACTTTTTCCGGATCGACATCACGCTGTCGTTGGCGGTGATCCTCGGCGTGCTGGCCGTATCGATCGTCGCGTCGTTGATCTGGACTCGAAATGAGCCGCCGAAGGCGGGCACCGAGGGACGGTAGTCTCGCCCATCGCCCATCGCCCAGCGCTACTTCCGCTCCATCGCATCCCGCACGTCGAGCAGGATCTCGAAGTAGAGCTGCTCCCGGCGATACGCGAAATCCAGCGCGGCCATCTGCTTGTCGTCGCCGGTGGTCTTCGCGCGCTCGAAGGCTTCGCGGTACATCTCGTCCAGGTTCGCCAGGATGCGTTCACGGGTGCGTGACATGCTGATCTTCTCGAGGGCTTTGAGGGTCAAGCGGGGAGGATCCGCGTCGTCTTGCCGCAACGGGTCCCCTCCTATCTGATCAAGGAGGTAGTTGCGCGCCTTGTCCATCAGCATCCGCCGGGACCGCGGGAGGTTGTCCATTGAAACGAAGCGGAATCTTCGAGCGCGACGAATACCGATGCGTCTACTGCGGAACGCAGTTCGACGCGAGCGAGCTCACCCTGGACCACGTACACGCCCGCGTGAAGGGTGGCGATCGCTCGGAGGGCAACTTAGTGACGGCGTGCGGGGCCTGCAACACGCTGAAGGGCCACCGCCGGCTCAGCGTCTTTCTCCATGAGAATGCCTCGGCGCGCGAGAATTTTCGGCGCTACGCGGTGCACGTGTGGCCCCGGCTCATGCGTCTGCTGAACGAGGAGCTGGCCGAGCTCGATGCGAAGAAACCTTAGCGCGTATTAGTGCGCGCTAGCGCGTGTTGGCGCGTGTTAGCGCGTGTTAGCGCAACCCCTTCTCTCTCATCAGCTGGACGACGGTGCGATCATCGTCGGCGTGCGGCTTGAGCTGCGCGAGCGCATCATCGTCGTTCGCGGCCTCGCATTGCAGCAACGGCGGCGGATTTCCAATGCCGGCTCGCGGCGTCCCGGCGCGGCGATCGACCTCGAGCACCGCGGTTACGGGCGGCGTACCCGGATCGCTCGTGCGGCGAATGCGCACCGCCGGTCCATGCGGCAGCGTGCGCTCGTAGAGGATACCGTCGTCGGTCATGCGCGGAAGTTGTGCGGCGCCGGATCATCTCGCAACAGGCGGTGATCCGGAGCGAAGCGAAGGCTCAGGATGACCGCTGAAGCCACTCCACGATCGTTTCGGCGAGTGCCTGCCATCCCGGCTCGATGATCACCGCGTGCCCGTGCCCCTCGAGCATTTCTGCCTCGACACCATAACGATGTGCGATGCGCTTCACGATACGCGGCGGAATGAAGCGGTCGTCGCTCGCGGTAAAGACCCGAATCGGACAATGGACGCGCGCGGCATCGACAGGCACACCGGTCATCGACATCTGACGTCCCGCGCGGCCGCTGTCGGCGTGCAGCTTTTCGAGGAAACTGTTCTGCGCGTCGCGCGACAGGCGATTCATCACGATCTGGCGCAAGTCCTCCCGCGCCGGCCGCACGACTCGCGACCGCAGCATCGCCGGCACGTACTTCAGCTGCTTGAGCAAGAGGCCAGGCACGAACAAGGGAATCCCACGCGGCGGCGCGGGCGCGATCAGCGCCGCGGCGCTCACCGCATCGTCGGCGGCGAGCAGTTGCGCGATGAGCCCGCCCATCGAGTGCCCAACGACGGCGGGCTTGCCGAGTGTGCCGGCGACCGTCCGCGCGTCGTTCACAAAATCCTCAATCGAGACGTCGCCGAGGACGGTCGCCGGGCGGCTTCCACGACGCCCGCGCAGCTCGACGGCATACGCCGCGAATCCACGCTCGGCAAAGAATGGCAGCCACTCTTCCCACACGCTCGCTTCCGCGAAATAGCCGTGTACGAAGAGCACGCTGCGGGGCGCGGCGCTCTTGGCATGCGCGGGCAGCGCGCGCAGGACGATGAGGCCGTCGATCGTGATCGTTTCAGTCATGGGCGGATGAGCGATAGCTTACACCGCATGGAGCCGTATGCGCGACATGTCCTCGTCTGCGTCGGGGGATTCTGCTCGCCCGACCAGCGCGGGCGCGAGCTCTACCAATTGCTCCCGTCGCTGTTGCAGCGGGAAGGCTTGCTGTTCGGCCCGACGCGCGTCAAGCGCGGCGAGACTCCGTGCCTCGGCGTGTGCAGCGGTGGCCCGATCGTGGTCGTGTACCCGGACGGCGTCTGGTACGGCCAGGTGACGCCGGCGCTGCTCGAGCGGATCGTCACCGAGCATCTGCGCGGCGGCCGCGTCGTCGAGGAGGCGGTGATCCACCGGCTGTGATTCGGCAGCGTGAGCTCCTTCCCGCTTCGCGCACAGGATGACACTATGTTTTCACACATGACGGAAACCGATCGCGCGATCGCCGCAAAGGGATATGCGCATCCCGACGCGTTGGTGAGCACCGAGTGGCTTGCCGCGCACCTCGACGATCCGAAGATTCGCATCATCGAAAGCGATGAGGATGTGCTGCTGTACGATACGGGGCACATTCCGGGCGCCTTCAAGGTCGATTGGCACACCGACCTGAACGACGCCCTGGTGCGCGACTATGTCTCGCGCGAACAATTCCAGGCGCTCGTTCGCTCCATGGGCATCGACGACTCGACGACCGTCATCTTCTACGGCGACAAGAACAACTGGTGGGCGGCGTACGCGTTCTGGGTATTTCGATTGTTCGGCTTCGAGAACGCCAAGCTGCTCGACGGCGGACGAATGAAGTGGGAGCAGGAGAATCGCCCCATGAGCACAGACCGGCCGCGCGCCGTCACGGGCTCGAGCTACACGGCGAAGGAGCGCAGCGACGCGCCGATTCGCGCCTTCATGGACGACGTCCGCCGACACGTGCAGACGAAAGGCAAGCTGATCGACGTTCGCTCGCCCGATGAATTCTCCGGCAAGAAGCTGCACATGCCCGAGTACCCACAGGAGGGCGCGCTGCGCGGCGGCCACATTCCCGGCGCGAAGAGCGTTCCGTGGGCGCGCGCCGCCAATCCCGACGGCACCTTCAAGTCGGCCGACGAGCTGCGCGCGATTTACGAGCAGGAGTGCGGTCTCACAGCCAAGGACGACGTGATCGCGTACTGCCGCATCGGCGAGCGCTCGAGTCACACCTGGTTCGTGCTGCACTATCTGCTCGGCTACGACCGGGTGCGAAACTACGACGGCAGTTGGACCGAATGGGGCAACGCCGTGCGCGTCCCGATCGAGAAATAAGGAAACTATAACAATGGATAATCCAGCGAATTCGGCGTCAACGTCGTCCGCGTCACCAGCGGCCGAGGGGCCCAAGCCGGCCGTCATCACGCGCAGTGAAGTCACGTGGCGCGGCGAACGGCTCTTCGACGCCGGCCCCGCGGGGCGTCAGCATCGCATCGATGCCGGCGCGAAGGAAGCGCCGGGTCCGGTGGAAACGCTGCTCAGCGCCGTCGCGACCTGCTCGAGCGTCGACATCATCGACATTCTCGCCAAGCGAAAAACGCCGATCGAGCGACTGAGCGTTCAGCTGGCGGGCGAGCGGCGCGGCGACTATCCGCGGCGGCTGATGAAGCTCGACATCGAGTTCCGCGTCGACGGCGTCGGCATCGAGCGCGAGCAGGCCGAGCGTGCGATCGAGCTGTCGTTCACGCGGTACTGCTCGGTGGCGTGTTCGCTGGCGCCGGACATCGTCGTGAACGCTGCCTTGACGCTCAACGGAGAGAATTTTCCGGCGCGACGGCTGCAGATCTGGACGCCGTCGACCGCGAACAACGGCAGTTAACCGGCCTTCGCCAGCGTCACCAGCACGCGCGCGCGCACGTGCCACGGCGCGGCATTCCGAACGCGCAGGCGCTGCATGGCCACCAGATAACTCTGCTGAAAGAGCTGGTAGTCCAGGCACTGCGGGCAGCGCGCGACGTGATCGCGCAGGGCCTGCGCCGCGGCCGGAGTCATTCGGCCGTCAAGGTAGTCCCACACGTGCCGAAGCACGGCCATGCATTCGTCGGGTATCGGCTTGGTATTCGTATCAGGCATTTAGTCGCTGCTCGACCAACGCCACGGAACTTCGCGCGCCGAAGCCCGCGTCCATGGCGTAGGTGAGCAATTGCTCCTGCATCAGTCGTCGCCCTCTGAACAACCGAGACCGCACCGTACCAATCGGCACACCGAGCATCTCGGCGGCCGACTCATACGATTGATCTTCCACGTCCACAATAATCAGCGTGGAGCGGAATGGTTCCGGAACGTTCGTGAGGGCATCGCTGATCGCGGGCGCCAGGTCGAGACGCGCGAACACGTCCTCGTACCCTTCCCGCACGGCGGTCGCGTACACCGACCCCGCCGCCGCCGAATCCACGTCGGCTGCCTCGAGCTCGACGGTCGGCCGCGCGCGCTCGCGTGAGCGCAGGAACACGTTGCGACAAATCGTGAAAAGCCAACGACGACAATCACTTCCCGGCATGTACGTATGCCACGACCGATAGGCGCGCAGATAAGTGTCCTGTACGACATCGTCAGCGTCGCTCTCGTCGCGAGTCAGTGAAAGCGCGAACCGATAGACATCATCGATCCACGGAAGCGCTTCCTTCTCGAATGCGGTTTCAACGGTATGCATTGAACAGTGTGTGATTGAGACGAGAGTAAATAATTGACGTGTAAATTATATGTCCGTGAGCTAGGACACGCTAGAGCTCAATTTCCCTGACTCGGCTCCTGGCGTCCCCAACCAAATTTTTTTACGACTTCCTGAAGACAACCCCAAGACGCGCTATTTTGGTCAAACCCGCTCGCTAAGGGGAACCGATTTAAACGCTTGGTTCGCTACTTAATGAGCCTGGAGGGGCCGTCCGCTGGACGCCCGAGCCCATGGACCGCCAAACCGACCCCAAAATCGACGAGTTGAAGGCGGCCCTCGCACGCAGCGAAGCGCGGTACAACGCGCTCGTCGGGCGTGGGGGATACGGCGCCTACCGCTCGTCCGCCGACGGGCGTTTTCTCGAGGCGAATGCGACCCTCGCCGCGATGCTTGGCTACGCGAGCGTCGACGAGCTCATGACGCTCGACCTGTCGCGTGACGTGTACCTCGATCCCGAAGAGCGCGGCCGCCTGATGCGACGACCCACGGCCATGCGCGGCTATCCCGACTGGATCGAAACGCGATGGAAGCGGCGCGACGGCAGCCCGATCACCGTGCGTCTCGCCGTCCGTCCGGAACTGGACGCGAACGGCGAGCTCGACACGTTCGACGGCATCGTCGAGGACGTGACCGAACGACAGCGACAGGACGAATTGCTGCGGCGCACCGAGCGAATGGCGACGATCGGCACCACGCTCGCCGGTGTCGCGCACGAGTTGAACAATCCCCTCGCGGCGATCATGGGCTTCGCGCAATTGCTGCTCAAGAAGCCGTGGCCGGCGGAAGATCGGGCCGCGCTCGACACGATCAACCACGAAGCGATCCGATCGGCCACGATCGTGAAGGACCTGCTCGCGATGGCGCGCAAGCGCGACGTCGAACGCCGTGTCCGCACCGACGTCAATGACGTCGTCGGCTACATCGTACGCACGCGCCGCTATTCGCTCGAGACGGCGGGCATCAGCTTCATGCTCGATCTCGATCCGACGCTGCCCATGGTCAACGGCGATCGCGCGCAGCTCGAGCAAGTCATTCTCAATCTCATCAACAACGCGGAGCAGGCCTTGCGTGCGCGCATGGACACGCCGCACATCACCGGCGTCGGCCACGTGCGCATTCGCACGCGCCACGACGCGCGCGACGTCATCATCGAGGTCGAGGACGACGGTCCTGGCATTCCCGAGTCGGCGCGCTCCAAGATCTGGGATCCGTTCTGGACGACGAAGGAGGAAGGAGAAGGCACGGGACTCGGGCTCGCGGTGGTGCACGGCATCATCGTCGAGCATGGCGGCACCATCTCGTTCGAGAATGCGCCGACGTCGGGCGCGCGCTTCGTCATTCGTTTGCCGATCGCGACGGAAACGATCATGCCGGCGTCGTCCGGCCAGGCCTCGCGCCCGCTCGACGTGCTCGTGGTCGATCCCGGCGCATCGGACCTGCTGTTCGTTGAACGATTCCTCACCTCGCGCGGGCACGCCGTGATCAACGCGAGCAACGGCGAGCTCGCGCTGCGATTATCGGAACAGACGACGTTCGACGCCGTCGTGTGCGACGCACGCCTTCTCACGCGCGACGGGACACCTGTCGCGACGCTGCTGCGCGGCACGTCGGGGTGTGCCGAGGCGCGCTTCGTTCTCTCGGCGGAAGCGCCGCTCGAGGATTTGCGCCTGCCCACGCCGATCGAGGGCGCAGCGTTCGTCGCGCGTCCGTACGACGTCGAAGAGCTGCGTCGATTGATCGAGGGCGATTGAGCGCCGCCGAGTCGCGGTCGCGAATCGTTGTCGCGTTCGCGGCGGTGTACATCGTGTGGGGTTCGACGTACCTCGCCATTCGCTACGCGGTGCAAACGATTCCGCCGCTGCTCATGGGCGGCGCGCGCTTCGTCGTTTCCGGCGCGATCCTGTACGCGTGGGCTCGCTGGCGCGGTGCACCGCGTCCGACGTCGCGCGAATGGCGCGATGCCACGATTGCGGGCGCGCTCATGCTCTGTCTGGGCAATGGTGCCGTCGGATGGGCGGAGCAACGCTTGCCGTCGAGCCTCGCGGCACTCATCGTGGCGGTGGTGCCGTTGTGGATGGTGATCCTGGATTGGCTACGGCCGCGCGGCAAGCGTCCGAGCGTGATGGTGATGCTCGGAGTGTTCGTGGGACTGGGCGGGCTCGTGGTACTGGTGGGTCCGCGCACCATCATCGGCCAGGGCGACGTCGACGCGACGGCGACGGGCGTATTGATGGTCGGCTCTCTGGCATGGGCCGCGGGATCGATCTACAACCGGTACAGTGCTCGTCCGGCATCCTCGGCCATGGCGACCGGAATACAGATGCTCGGCGGCAGCGTGACGCTGATCGCGCTCGGCGCGGCGATCGGCGAGCTGCGCGGATTCGGCGTCGCGCAGATCTCCGGCGTGTCGTGGCTCGGATGGTTGTACCTCGTGACGTTCGGGTCACTGATCGGGTTCACGGCGTACATCTATCTGCTTGGCGCGGTGTCGCCGGCGAAGGCGTCGACGTACGCGTATGTGAATCCGATCGTCGCCGTGCTGCTGGGGTGGGCGATCGCGGGCGAGTCGATCACGCCACGGACACTCGTCGCGGCGGCGATCATCATCGGGGGCGTGGCGATGATCACTCTCGCCCGCAGTAGAGCGACAAAAGCTTGACCACGGAATTTGAACGGCGACAAGAACGGACAGGCACGGAGACGGCGTGAACTGCAGTTGACTGCCGTCAAGATTTTTTTAGAAAACCCTCATTATGCTCGGCGGTTCGAAGCGGCCTGAGGGTTTCCCAAAAAAGTTCACCTTCAAACGTTCAACGCCGTTTCCGTGCCGATCCGGTCCTAGGGTGATGTCTTCCCGCTCACCCATCCTTCTCTAATTCTGACTTGTTCCGTGGTCGCGTTCGGAGACGGACTCACTCGCCACGTGCCTCGATCGAGCGTCATCCCCGCCGGTCCGAGCACTTCGTCATAGTCCATGTCTTCCGTGCCCCCGACGTGCCGCTCGAACCACGCATGCATGTCGACGCCGGCGGCATCGCTCACGGCATGTTCCACGTCGTCTTCCGTGTACCCGCGGCCCTGTAGATAGTATGACGCGTTCGCCGCGCCCCACGTGCGGTCGCGCAAGAGCCGGAAGGCATCGTCGAGCGACTTGCGGTTGCCCGTGTGCTCGCGGATGAACAAATCGAGATACAGCGCGATGCCCGCACCCTTCGTGTAGTAACTGAAGAACGCGGCGGGATTCACCGCGTATCCTGACGTGGCGCCGTCGAAGAACGGTGCCTCGAACGATGCCATGCGCGCCGACACTTCCTTGCGCCCCGGCGCCGTGAGATTGGCTCGAACGAGCTGGCTCGCCGCCGAATAGATCTGGTCGGCCGGTTCTACACCGGAGCGCGGCAGCGCCATCATACCGTAGTACTGCGTCCACCCTTCGCCGACCCACAGACTGGGCTGATAGATCTCATGCGTGTAGTCGAAGGGGCCGAGTGCGGCGGCGCGTACGCGCTTCATGTTCCAGACGTGGAAGTATTCGTGTGCCGCGGTGCTGAGGCCGGGCAGCACCGCCGCGCCCTCGCTCCAGGGCGTGCGGTCGATGATCTGCGTGGAATAGAGATGCTCCATGCCGTCGCCGCCCGGAAAGCCGATGTTGAACAGGAACGTGTACATCTCGAGCGGCGGCGGACTGAAGACCGTGTTCTCGTAGCGCACGATCTTGGCGAGATCGTCGAGAAAGCGGCGGCGCAGCACGTTTGGTGCGGCACCGTTGTGGTGGATCATCGCGCGATAGATGCGATTGTCGATTCGCAGCGTATCGAGCATCAAGGAAGGAGAAACTTCGGTCGGCGTGTCCGCGAGGCGGTCATAGTTCTCGAACGTGTAATCCGCCTGGTTGCCGGAATGTGAATCTCCATTCACAATTTGCCAGCCCTGCGGTACGGTGACGTGGAGCCGCACGGGGTTGGGCTTGTGATCGACGACGTACATGAAGAGCGACGGACCATTCCAGTTCGCGTGCGCGGTATCGAGCACGCTGAACGTGCCGGACAGCGTGTTGGCGAACACGCGATACCGCACCGTGATGCTGGTCGCGCCGCCGCGATAGATCCGCCACAGCGATCCATTCTCGCGGTCCCAGCGCACCGGAGCGCCGTTGCTCGTCACGGTGAAGTCGGTGACGTTGCGCGCGAAAAAGAACGGCGCGTAACGCCCCGGCGACCACACGGGCATCTGCAGCCTGACGACGTCGCCGGCGAGATTGCCGACGTCGAGCTGAATGTCGTACTGATGCTGCGCCGGATCGCTCCAGCCAACGCGATACGCGATATCGAACGGCGCGCCGGATGACCCGGATGACGCCGACGCCGCGTTCGGCATGGAGCTCGGAACCATCGACGCGTGACCGCCGCACGAAGTGAGCGTAGCGAACGTAGCGAACGTGGCGAGCATGGCGAGCATGGCGAGCGCGGCGGCGATGTGCGAAAGACGGGCAGTGCGTGAGACCACGAAGCTCCTCCGGATTTCGATGAACGTCAGTGCGGTGAAGACTGAGCCCATTTCGCGCCGGGCGCCACTGGCCGCCTGCGGGTGCTCGCGAGCTTCGCGGGCATGCATAGCCATGCATAGGCATGCGCATTGCCGAGTCGGCCGCGTATCGGCAGAGACATTCAGCGAGGAACTCGGGCATGGCGGCTCGCAAACGGTCCAGCGGTTCATTGATCGAATACAAGCGCAAGCGCGACTTCACCAAGACGGCGGAGCCCGCGGGAACAGCCGGCACGCGATCGAAGCACACGCTTCGCTTCGTCATCCAGAAGCACGCGGCGAGTCATCTGCATTTCGACTTTCGTCTCGAGCTTGACGGCGTGATGAAGAGCTGGGCCGTGCCGAAAGGGCCGAGCTACGATCCCGGCACGCGTCGGTTGGCGATGCAAGTGGAGGATCATCCGATCGAGTACAACACCTTCGAAGGCACCATTCCGAAGGGACAGTACGGCGGCGGCACGGTGATGCTGTGGGATCGCGGCACGTATGAACCCGAGGGCGGAGGCGGCGAAGATGCGCTGCGCGACGGCTACGAGCGCGGCGATCTCAAGTTCATCATGCACGGCAAGCGCATGCGTGGCGGATGGGTGTTGGTGCGCATGCGACGCGACGAGAACGGCAAGGCGCAGTGGCTGTTGATCAAACATCGCGACGACGACGCGGACGCCGAGTACGACGTCGTGTCGGATGTGATGACGTCGGTCACCACGGGCCGCACGATGGAGCAGATCACGAGCGGGCGGAGCCGCGTGTGGAACAGCAATCGTGAATCGGACGACGAGCCGCCGGCGAAAAAAACCGCGCGACGAAAATCCGCGGCGAAAAAGACGGCGGCGGCTCCGCGAAAAAGGAGCAAGAGCGCGCGACCGAAGAGCGCCACGAAACACAGTGCCAAACGCGGCACGAGGCGCGGTGCCAAGCGCGGTGCCAAGCGCGGTGTCAAGCGCGGTGTCAAGCGCGGTGTCAAGCGCGCGGGCCGAAAAGTGTGATCCGCGTCACGCCTTTAGCGGGCTGATTCGGGCTTTTTGCGGGCCGTAGCGGCCACAAGCTTGCAGATGGAATAGTTCGGTACTGGCGCGCAGCCGTGCGCGGCGACATGCTGCTTGTGTTCGCTGTTTCGTCTCACCGCTGAGAGGATGCACATGGCTCTGTTCGCCCGTCGTACCAACCTCCCTCAAGCGACCGGGTACTCGGTCGTCGACGAACAGCTCGTCATTCGCGGCGAGATCAGCACCGAAGGCACGATTCGCATCGACGGCCGCATCGAAGGGCGGCTGCACCGCGCCGACACGATGATCATCGGCGCCCACGGCGTCGTCGTCGGCGACATCGAAGCGCGCGAAGTCGTGATCGCCGGAACGATCGAAGGCAACATCGTCGCCGGCACCCGCGTCGAGATTCAGGCATCGGCCTCCGTGCTCGGCGACATTCGCAGCACGGCGATGATGCTGCACGAAGGCGGCACGATCAACGGCCACGTCGTGGTCAACCGCCACGAGACGCCGGTCGAAGGGCGCCGGCTCGAGCTTGCACCGCCGGAACGCGCGGCCGTGTTGACACGCTAAACCCGATGCGCAGTCCGCGCCGCCGTTGGACGCTCATCCTCGTACCACCGGAACCCGGCGCGCGGACGCATCGCGTTTCGGTGAGCAGCCGCGTGCTGAAGACCGTTGCCACGGTTTCGACCGCCGTTCTCGCGGCGACCGGCATCTGGTCGGGGGCCAACGCGCGGAGCGTCGTGTTCACGACGGACGAGTTGGCCGAGGCGCGGCGGACGGTGTTGACGTTGAATGATTCGGTGCAGTCGCTGCGCGCGAAGGTGATGTACGACGCGGCGATGGTGGATTCCGCGCCGTCGATGATCATGCCGGTGGCCGGTGAATTGACGAGCCGCTTCGCGCGGTCGCGCTTTCATCCGCTGCTGCACTTCTTCCGCCCGCACGAAGGCATCGACCTTTCGGCGCCGGCGGGAACGACCATCGTGGCGCCGGCGGTATCGACGGTGACGTTCGTCGGCTGGCGGTTGGGTGATGGGCTGACCGTGGAGCTCGCGCACAACGGCGGCATCACGACGCTCTACGCGCACTGCCGTACGACGCTCGTACGCGTCGGCCAGCGCATTCCCGCAGGATTCGCAATCGCGACTGTCGGCAGCACCGGACTCGCGACCGGACCGCACGTGCACTTCGAGGTCATGCTCAACGGCAAGCCGATCGACCCGATGAAATTCCTGTCGAGCCGCGACAGCATCAATCTCGTTGCGGCGCACACAGCAGTCGCCGGGAACGAGCACTAGGTCTCTGACCGCCTGAAAAGATTCGTAATATTGCTTGTGTGGCCGGCAGGTCCAATCTATACTTTGACCATGCCACGTCCTCCCGCGTCGTTCCGACTGAAGTCGCAGGACACGAAGGAGTTACAGACGTTGTTGCATGGCGGAGTCCAGCAGGTGCGCGTGGTCCTTCGCGCGATGGCGTTGCTGCGA